>JBKJJI010000142.1:0-11674 GCA_046598115.1 Acidimicrobiia bacterium
GCGAAGCACGGCGCGTGGTCGGCGAAGTCCTCCTTGGCGCCCGTGAAGCCGTGGACCATGAGGAACGGCCAGCCCGCGCCCTGACGTTCGGCCACCAGGGCCGTCCCGTCGGTGCTCACGACCCGCACGTGGACTCCTCCGCCGAGTGTCTCGACAGGACGTTCCCGCCGGAGGTGCGTACTCTACGGGTATGGCGCTTCCTTCGGCGGCCCCGCCGCGCCGTCAACGCGCCTGGGTCAAGTGGGGCCGTATCGTCGTGAGCCTCGCACTGCTCGCGGTGCTCGCGACGAAGATCGACCCCGACGAGCTCCTCCCACCTGACCGGAGCCTCCCGGGGACGCTCGCGTTCGCGTCCACGGGGGCCGCGCTCATGGCCCTCAGCTTCTTGCTCGCGGCCTGGCGCTGGCAACGCGTCCTCGCGGTCTACGGCGTCCACGTCCGGCTCCGGACCTTGCTCAAGCACTACCTTGCGGGCCAGTTCGTGGGCAACGCGCTCCCCTCGACGGTCGGCGGCGACTTCCTCCGCATCAGCCGCTCGTCGAAGGACGTCGGTGGCACCGAGGTCGCCTTCGCCTCGGTCGTCCTCGAGCGGCTCACGGGGTTCGTGGCGCTGCCGCTCCTCGCCTTCCTCGGCTTCATGATCCGCCCCGACCTCCTGGACATCACCCGGTCGTGGACCGCCATCGGGATCGCGTGCGGCACCCTCGCCACCCTCGGGATCATCCTCTGGCTCTCTGCCCATCCGCGGCTGGCCGGACGGTTCGTCCACAGCGAGAGCTGGACGCGCTACATCGGCATCGTGCATGTCGGTGTCGACCGGTTCCGCCGCGATCCCCGCGACACCGCCGCCGCGCTCCTGCTCTCGGTCGCCTACCAGTTCACGGTCGTCGCCGCGGTCTACTGCGCCGTGCACACGATCGGCCTCACCATCCCGAACGCCGCCGTGCTCGCGTTCGTCCCTGCGGTCGCGATGGCCCACGTCGTACCGATCTCGGCCGGCGGACGCGGGGTCCGAGAGGGGATGCTCGCGTTCCTCCTCCATCCGCTCGGCGTCCCCACCGGGCAGGCCGTCGCGGTCGGCCTGCTCTGGTACGCGATGACGCTCATCGTGAGCCTGGTAGGTGCCCCGGCATTCGCGATGGGACACCACGGACCGGTCGCAGATCCCGTTGCCGGCGACCCGACCGATCCACGGCCCACGACCACACCCACATGACCGTCGCGAGCGCCACCGATCCGCGCCCACTGCGGCGGCGGCTCCCGGGCAGTCGCGTCCGCAGCGACGGGTCCGTCCTCTACTGGTGGGGTGAGATCGCGTTCGTCCTCTCGTACTACTTCGTGTACTCCGCGATCCGGAACTCGAACCAGGGCAGCCCCGGTGACGCGAAGGCGAACGCGCTCCAGCTCATCGGATGGCAGAAGACGCTCGGCCTCAACCACGAGCAGATGCTGCACGAGTGGGCGCGCAACATCCGGCCACTCATCATCGCCTGCAACTACTTCTACGGATCGTTGCACTTCGTCGTCACGACCGGTGCGCTCGTCTTCATGTACCGAAAGTTCAGCGACGAGTACGCCCTCTGGCGCAACGCGCTCGCGATCTCTACCGCCATCGCGCTGATCGGCTTCGCGCTCTGGCCGCTGATGCCGCCGCGGCTGCTTCCCGCGCACTACGGGTTCGTCGACACGCTCGACAAGTACCCGACGTTCTGGTCGTTCAAGCGAGGTGCGATCAACAAGATCTCGAACCAGTACGCGGCGATGCCGAGCGTGCACTGCATTTGGGCGCTGTGGTGCGCACTCGCCCTCGTCCCACGCCTCGAGCGCACCTGGGCGAAGGTCCTCGCCGCGCTCTACCCGGTCGGCACCGTCACCTCGATCGTGCTGACGGCGAACCACTTCTTCCTCGATGCCGTCGGCGGCTTCGCCGTGCTCGGGATCGGCTTCGCGATCGCACACCTCGTGACGAGTGCCGGCAGGTCGGGGCCCGGACCGGCGACCGAAGGAGAACCTGCGCTCGGTCCCGTGCCAGGCTGACGCCGTGCACCTCGACCACGTCGCGCTCGCGACCCGCGACGCCGGACCCGCACTGCGTGTGCTCGTCGAAGACCTCGGCGCCCACATCCTGTCGGGCGGTCACGCGTTCGGGTTCCGTCCGATGCAGGTCTTCCTGGGCGACGCCGACGCCGGGATGAAGATCGAGCTGCTCGAGCCCTGGGACATCGAGCACAACGACTTCCTCGACCGCTTTCTCACCCGTCACGGCGACGGTCCGCACCACCTGACCTTCAAGGTCGACGACCTCGAGGCGACCATCGCGCGGGTGCGGGCGCTCGGGTACGAGCCGATCGGCATCGACCTCTCCCAGTCCATCTGGCGGGAGGCGTTCCTGAACCCCAAGGACGCCCACGGCACGGTGATCCAGCTCGCCGAGTCGAGCGCACCCTACGGATCGCCGCTCGAGGAATTCGGCGCGTCCCTGGAGCACGGCCCCAGTGGCGAGCCGATGTGGTGGCCCCGGGATCTCGTGCGCGGCCCGTCGACGGCGCGGCTCGAGCGGGTCGTCCTGCGGACACCGACGCTCGACGCGGCAACCGACTTCTTCACCACCGTCCTCGAGGGGACGGTCGAGGAGTCCGACGACGACACCACCTCCCTCGTGTGGCACGGGGGTGGGCGCATCCGGTTGGAGACCCAGCACGAGGCCGCGCCGGGCGTCGACCGGCTCGAGCTCTTCGGTCACGGAGCCAGCCGTGTGCTCACGGTCGCCGGCGCCGGCCTGGTGGTGTCGCCTCAGTCCTGACGGTGCTTCTCGAGCCGCTGGAAGAACAGAAACCCGGCCACGAACCCCGCGAGCGCCGACAGCGCGATCACGACGATGAGCCGGGCCCGGATCGACCCCACGAGCAGGTCGATCTTGATCTCCTGGAAGTTCAGCAGCGCGAACAGCACCAGCGCGGCGACGATGATCAGTCCGACGATCACCCGGACGTTCGGGCCCTCACCGCCGATCTCGTCGGCCTTTCGGACGTCGCCCGATCCGCCAGCCGACCCGCCGGTGTCGCCGCTCATCCTGGCTCCCTCGCTCGGCGCAGCACCGAGATGCTAGCGGGGGACCTGCACGAGCCCCGCCGGCTGCCAGCGATCGGCCACGACCCCGAGGACGCTCTCTCGGACAGCCTCGTCGGCGAGCGAGAGCTGCGCGTCGCGACTCGTGACGAGTGCGAGCCGCCGGGGAGGGACGCCCGAGATCGCGACCGTCCGGACGTCGTCGAGCTTCGGCGGCAGCGCGGTGCGCGGCAGGATCGATGCCCCCGCTCCCGACGCGACGAGATCCGCGATGAGCCGGATGCCCTCCACCTCGACCGTGACCGTCACCTCGAGCCCGAGCTGCGCGGCCGCCGACTCGACCTCATGGCGCAGCGGGTTCTCGGCCGGCGGCAGGACGAGACCGAAGGCGAGGACCGCACCGAGCGGGACCGGTGGGTCGGGCAGACGAGCCCCGACCGGGACGACCGCGACGAGTGCCTCCTCGAGCAGGGTCTGGGCCCGCACCCGCGGGTGGGTCACGGGCTCGGTGACGACCGCCTGGGCGAGGTCGCCGTCGGCGACCTCCTGCACGAGCCGCTCCGACGCCGCCTCCTGGATCCGGAGGCGGATCCCGGGTGCGCGTTGGCGGAGCTCCGCCACGAGCGGTGGGACGACCCAGCGGCTGGCCGTCCCGACGATGCCGAAGGAGGCGTTGCCGATCTCGAGCCCCTGGATCGCGGCGAGATCCACCCGCATGGCCTCGAGCTCCCGACGGATCCGCCGGGCCCGGTCGAGGACCACCTGGCCGCACTCGGTGGGCCGCGCACCCCGTCGGCTCCGGATGAGCAGCTCGGCCCCGACCTCGACCTCGAGCTGGCGCACCTGCTCGGAGACGTTGGACTGGACGGTCGAGAGGACGTCGGCCGCCGCCGTGAACGAGCCCTCGTCGTCGATGGCCAGGAGGGCGTCGAGGTGGCGGAGCTCCATGCGGACATCTTACCATCGTTCTACCCGATGGTAACAATCGTTTCTACCTGTTGGACAGATCGAGCGGGAGAGGCCACCATGGAGTCCGCAGCTCGTTCGGGGTCGAACCCCCCTGTCGACTCCCGGACGGACTGCACCACATTCGGCCCGAGCATTCGGAGTGTGCAGTGGCCACCGACACCCTGTCCAACCTCATCTTCACCGGCCCGCTCGCATGGACGGGTGGCGCCGCGTGCGTGGGTCAGTCCGACCTCTTCTTCGCCCCTGCGGGCGAGCGGCCGGAGACCCGCGTCCTGCGCGAGGCGCGTGCCCGGGCGATCTGCCAGACCTGCGAGGTCGTCGCCCCGTGCCGCGACTGGGCACGTGCGCAGCGCGAGTACGGCTTCTGGGGTGGTGAGTCCGAAGAGGACCGCGCCGCCGCGGGCTACCGCGTCGACATGCCCGTCGGACGGGTCGCGCGCTACCCCAAGGGCAACGGCCGTCCGGTCGAGCCCCGCATCAACCGCGTCGCCTGAGCACGAAGGGCCCTGCGCCCCTGAGCCAGCAGGCACTTCGGCCCTCCTGGGCCGCGTGCTGCGACTCGTACGCTCCTGGGCGTCTGATCATTCTTGACCCTTGGGGGCCTACCGTGCGTCACCGTCTCGGCATCCTTCTCGCGATCGTCACGGTCGCGGTCGTCACCTTCTCCATGACCTTCGCGCAGGCATCGACCAGCGCGAAGAAGGCGAAGGAGGTCAAGGTCAAGCTCTTCGAGTTCCAGATCAAGCCGAAGCCGAAGAGCGCCGCCGCCGGCAAGATCAGGTTCGTCGCCAAGAACATCGGCACTGAGCAGCACGAGATGGTGATCGTCGTGGGCGACGATCCCGCCGCCCTCCCGACCGATGCCGACGGGGCCGTCGACGAGTCCCAGATCGACGAAGCAGACCTCCCGGGCGAGATCGAGGAGTTCGACGCGGGCAAGACGAAGAAGAAGGCCTTCAACCTCGCGGCTGGCTCGTACATCCTCTTCTGCAACATCACCGACGAGGATGAGAGCGGGGCGCTCAACCACTTCGCGGAGGGCATGTACACCACCTTCGTAGTCAAGTAGCACGACCGTCCGATCGGTAGGCTCCCCTCTCGTCGAGGGGGGAGCATGCCGGACCCGAGCATCGCTGAAGCACCAGAAGGCGTTGATCTCGCGCGGTTGCGACCGTGGTTCGCCGCACACGTCGAAGGTGCCGACGACGCACCGCTCCACGCCGAGCTGATCGCGGGAGGTCGCTCGAACCTCACGTACGCGATCGCGCAGGGATCGAGCACCTGGGTGCTGCGCCGTCCGCCGCTGGGCCACGTGGTCGCGACCGCACACGACATGGGCCGCGAGTTCCGTGTCATCTCGGCGCTCGCCGACTCCACCGTCCCCGTGCCGCGCGCGTTCGCGTTCTGCGACGACGTCGAGGTCAACGGCGCCCCGTTCTACGTGATGGAGCGCGTCGACGGACAGATCCTCCGCACCCCGGAGGAGATGGCCACCCTCGCTCCCGAGGACCCCCGCCGGATCAGCCACGACCTCGTCGACGTCTTGGCCCGACTCCACGCGGTCGACTTCGAGTCCGTCGGGCTCGGCGACTTCGGACGCCCCGACGGGTTCCTCGCCCGCAACGTCGCGCGCTGGGGCAAGCAGTGGCAGGCGAACAAGACCCGCGAGCTCCCGAGCCTCGACGAGGTCGCCCGACGGCTCGGCGTCGCCCTGCCCGAGTCCGGGCCGCCGGCGATCGTGCACGGCGACTACCGCCTCGACAACACGATGTTGGCCCAGGACGACCCCGGCCGGATCATCGCCGTCCTCGACTGGGAGATGTCGACCCTCGGCGACCCCCTCACCGACCTCGCCCTGCTCCTCGTGTACTGGGGCACCGAAGCGGGACCCGCGATCGCGTCGGGCGCGGGCATCGCGACGGTCCCCGGCTTCCTCTCACGCGATGAGATCGTCGAGCGCTACGCGCAACAGAGCGGCCGATCCGTCGAGCACCTCGACTTCTACCTGGTGTTCGCCATGTACAAGCTCGCGATCATCCTCGAAGGCATCAACGCGCGGTTCCTGATGGGGAAGACCCTCGGCGAGGGGTTCGGCGCGATGGGTGAGATGGTCGCCCAGCTCATCGACTCCGCCCTCGCGGTCGCCGACGAGAGCCCCGACACCGCGTTGCACGCTTGACCGACGCCGGGCTCGCCGCGACCGGCGCCTTCTGACGCGATCATGGTTCCCGTGCCCCCCCACGAGCATCAGGCCGACGGCCGGCCCGACGACGGCCGGCCCGACGACGGCCGAGCGGCCGATCGCTGGCTGCGGATCACCCCGTCGTGTCGCATCGGGCGCAACGAGCTCCGCTGGCAGGCGACCCGCTCCGGGGGACCTGGCGGCCAGCACGCCAACACATCCGACACCCGGGTGGAGGTCACGTTCGACGTGACCGCATCGCCCACCCTCGGACCCCGCCAGCGGGCGCGGATCCTCGAGCGGATCGGCCCCGTGGTCCGGGTCACCGCGTCCGACACCCGGTCGCAGGCCCGTAACCGCGACCTCGCCACTGAGCGTCTGCGCGAGCGCCTCGCGGCCGCCCTCCGGATCGACAAGCCCCGTCGTCCGACGCGCGCGACCCGCGGCTCCCAGCGCCGGCGCGTCGAGCAGAAGCGCCGCCGCGGCGACACAAAGCGGAACCGGGGGCGCCCCGACCCCGACGACTGAGCGGCGGGCGGCCCGTCCCGGTCACTCGCACCGCCCCCAACGCGCGTTCCGGTGACAGATCTGGCCGTCGAGGGGGCCTTTCCCGTCACGAGAGGAAACTCGAGGGCGAGATGCGTCACAAGAAGGCTCGCGCCCTCTCCGGGGCTAGACGTGTCGGCTGATGTAGCCGCGCGCCCGGAACGTCGCGAGCATCCGGGTGAGGAACCACACGCCCAACACCGCGGCGACGACCGCGCCGCCTGCCGCGATCCCGACCTCGTCCCAGGGCAGCGGCTTGCCGTCAACGAGGTCGTGCGCCGCCGCGAACACGTGCGTGGTGGGGAGCGCGTGGGAGATCGGCTGGAGCGCGCCGGGTAGCGCCGAGACCGGGTAGAAGATGCCCGAGAGCGGCAGCAGCAGGGCGATGAAGCCCCACGTGAGGATCTCGGCCCCCTGTCCCACCCGGAGGATGAGGCCGATCACGACCAGCGCGGCCGCCCAACCCACCACCATGAGGATCGCGACGAGGGGCACGAGGGAGAGCCCGAGCGAGGAGATGTCGAACGCGAAGGCTGCGAACGCGACGAGCGAGACGACACCCACACCCATGGCCAGCTTGGCCATACCGAACAGCGCGACGCCCGCGCCGTACTCGAGCTCGGTCATCGGGGTGACCATCAGGTTGAGGAGGCTGCGCGACCAGGTCTCCTCGAGAAACCCGGTCGCGACGCTCACCTCGGCCTGGAACACCACGTGGAAGAGGATGATCCCCGCGAGCAGGAACGCGGCTCCAGCGGTCGCACCACCGGCCGCGCTCCCGGGCTGGCCCCCGAAGTACACGCCGATCGCGCCGAAGAGCACGGCGTCGACGACCGGCCACACGACCACGTCGAACCAACGCTGAGGCGCCCGCCACAGCACATAGCTCTGACGACGGGCGATCGCGAGCACCCGGTCGCGGTTCACGACGAGGACTCCGGTGCGACGTCGGCGCCCGGCAGGACCCCGGGGGAGTCGGCCAAGTGGAGGAAGACGCCCTCCAGATCGGCTCGTCCGAAGCTCGCCGCGACCTCGCTCGCGGTGCCGTCGGCGACCACCCGGCCACCCGAGATGAAGACGATGCGCTCGCAGAGGCGTTCGACCTCTTGCATGTTGTGGCTCGTGACGAGGAGCGCCGTCCCCTCCTCCGCGCAGAGTCGTTCGAGACCGGTGCGGACGCGGCGGGCGACGTCCGGGTCGAGCGATGCGGTGGGCTCGTCGAGCACGAGAAGGCGCGGCTGGTGCAACGTCGCCTTCAGGATCCCGACGAGTGTCCGTTGACCGGAGGAGAGCTCGTTGCCCATCGCCTTGGCGAGATGTGCGATCTCGAATCGCTCCAGGCCGGCCTGCACCGCGGGCCTGGGTTCGCGCAACCCGTAGAGCCGTCCGAACAGCTCGAGGAACTCGACGACGCGCACGCGCTCGGGGAGGGGGAGGTACCCCGCCGCGAAGCCGACGTTCTCCATCGCCCGGCTGCGATCGCGGGGCAGGTGCAACCCGGTGATCTCGATCGTGCCCTCGTCGGGGGTGATCACCCCGAGCAGCATCATCAGCGTCGTGGTCTTCCCGGCACCGTTCGGCCCGAGCAGCGCGACGCGTTCGCCGGCCGCCACCGCCAACGAGATCCCGTCGACGGCTCGGACTCGCTTGTACTGCTTCACGAGCCCGCGGGCGCGCAGTATCGGCTCGGACCCCGGTTCCGGGAGGATCGGCGCACACTCGCCGGAGTCGCGTTCCATCACGTGGGGTGCACTCATGGCCGTCGAGTCTCGCAGTTCCGGAGCCCGCCGCGCCGCGACATTCCCCGGGCCCTTCTCCGGCAGTCTGTCTCACGAGCGCTCGAGTCGCCCGAGGCTCGAGCGCCCTAACCTCCGGCCACGGAGACCGCGTTCGAGGAGGAGTCGATGTCGGTACTGGACGGCGTGAAGGTCGTGGAGCTCGCCGAACACGGTTTCGTGCCGTCGTGCGGCGCGATCCTCGCCGACTGGGGCGCCGACGTCGTGAAGATCGAGCGCCCGACCGGTGACCCACTGCGATCGGTCATGGGGGCGGGACTCGTCGCCGACACCGGCGACTTCAACTTCCTGTTCGAGCTCTACAACCGCAACAAGCGCGGGATCACGCTCGACCTGCGCGACAGCGGCGGCCGGGCGGCGTTCGATCGCCTCATCGAGGGCGCCGACGTGCTGCTCACGAGCTTCCTCCCGTCGGCACGCACGAAACTCGGGGTGACACCCGAGGATCTCTGGGCCGTGAACCCGCGCCTCGTCTACGCCAAGGGGCACGGGCAGGGCCAACGCGGCCCCGACGCCGACCTCGGTGGCTTCGACGCGATCAGCTTCTGGGCCCGCGGTGGTGTGGGGCACCTCCTGACCGCCCCCGGCGCGCCGCTCGTGATGCCGCGGGGCGCGTTCGGGGACGCCCCGAGCGGGGCGATGCTCGCCGGTGGGGTCGCCGCCGCGCTGTTCCAACGAGAGCGGACCGGCAAGGGCGTCGTGGTCGACGTGGCCCTCCTCGCCACGGCCGTCTGGCAGCTCAGCACCGACCTCACGTCGACGGCGTACCTGCGCGCGGAGCCCGCGAAGCTCCAGGCCGGCAAGGCCCTCGCGAACCCGATGGTCGGACCGTTCCGCAGCGCCGACGACCGCTGGCTGATGCTCAACATGCTCGACGATGTGCGGCACTGGCCCCCGTTGTGCCGCGCGCTCGGGCTCGACGACCTCGTGGAAGACGCCAGGTTCGCCGACACCGATGCCCGTCGGGCGAACGCCGGGACACTCCACGCGATCCTCGTCGAGCGGATCGGCTCTCGCTCGATCGCCGATCTCGTCAGCAGCCTCGCCGCCGAGGACACGCTGTTCGCGACGATGGCATCGCCACTCGAGGTGATCGACGACCCCCAGGTCGTCGCGAACGGGTACCTCGCCCAGCACCCGACCGTCCCACGAGCGCGGCTCGCGACGTCCCCGATGCAGTTCGACGACGCGATGACCGAGATCCGTCGCCCGGCCCCCGCGTTGAGCGAGCACACCGACGAGGTGCTCGGCGAGGTCGGGCTCACCGCGGGCGACATCGCTGCGCTGCGCGACGAGGGCGCGATCGCGTAGGCGGGTCGGCGGCCGGAGGGGCCCAGAATCGCACTGGGTAGGGTGGACTCATGGCCGACGGACTGGTCTGGGACCAGGTCCCCGACTCCCTGCGACGCCCGGTGCTCGTCGCCGGGTTCGAAGGCTGGAACGACGCCGCCGACGCGGCATCGAGTGCGGCCTCGTGGCTCGCCCGCCAGGGAGCCACGAGTGCGACGCAGGTCGCGTCGATCGACCCCGAGATGCATTTCGACTTCCAGTCGCGGCGACCCACCGTGGAGCTGGTCGACGGTGTGACCCGTCGGGTCGCATGGCCCGAGAACGTCTTCTCGACGGTCCGAAGCGAGCAACGCGACATCGTCGTCCTGCGCGGCATCGAACCGAGCTACTGCTGGCGATCGTTCAGCAACGCGGTGCTCGAGGTCGCGCACGCGACCGGATGTGAGCTCGTCGTGACGTTCGGTGCCCTCCTCGCCGACGTTCCGCACACCAGAAAGGCTCGCGTCACGGGCGCGACGACCGACCCCGGGCTCGTCGAACGGCTGGCGCTGGCGCCGTCGACCTACCAGGGCCCGACGGGGATCGTCGGCGTCCTGCACGACCGCTGCCGTGAGCTCGACATGCCTTCCGTCTCGCTCTGGGCACCCGTCCCCCACTATCTGGCGGCGCCGCCCAACCCGCCGGCGACCCTCGCGCTCCTCGACCGCTTCGGCGCGCTCTGCGGGATCGAGTTCGACCTCGACAGTCTCCGCCGGACGGGTGAGGTGTGGCGGACGAAGGTCGACGAGGTCGCAGCGGCCGACGACGACGTGCGCACGTACGTCCGCACGTTGGAGGAGCGCTACGACGAGGAGGTGGCCGCGCAGCCGGAGTGGGGCGAGCGGCTGCCGAGCGGCGACGAGCTCGCCACCGAGGTCGAGCGGTACCTGCGGGAGCAGCGCGGCGATCGATGAGGCGAGCGGGTGTCAGTCGCGTCCGCGGGCAGGTCGACATCGATGCCGATCCGTCGACGGTGTTCGCGTTCTTCGACGACCTCGACAACGCGCCGTTGCTCGTGCCGGGACTGGTCGAGATCCTGTCGGTCGAGCCGTTGCACGGCGGCGGTCGTCACGTCACCTACACGACGAGGGCGCGCGACGGCTCCATCGTCGATGCCGGCAGCGAGCACCTCGAGCACCACGTTCCGGAGCGCACCGTCACCCGCGGCGTGCAATCGGGCATCGAGACGCGCGCGACCCGCGAGTTCGCACCCCGCGCCGACGGCGGGACGCGCGTGGTGACCACGGTCGAGTGGTCCGTCCCGATCCGCTACGTCGGCGCGCTCGTGACCGCGCCGCTGCGGGGACCGCTGCGCCGGTCGATCCGCGCCGCACACGCAGCAGCGAAGGAACGGCTCGAGTCCGGTCCTGCGTCTCGAACCCGCCCATAGGGCGGTGAGAGACGCATCAAGAGGGGCTCAGGCGTCCCCGGTCAGGCATTCAGGAGGTCGTGGGCGACGGCTTCCCACAGCTGCTCGGAGAGGGCCAGGGAGTCGACGTCGACCCGCTCGTCGTTGCCGTGGAACATGATCGCGTAGTCCTCGAAGCTGAGCTTCTGGCTGAAGAGACCGAAGCCGTAGCCCACCGAGCCGGCCCGGCGGAAGAACCGGTTGTCGGTCCCGCCCACCATGAGGAACGGCACCAGCGCCGAGCCCTCGACGAGACGCCCGGTAACACGCGCCAGCGAATCCCACAGGGGCGTGTCGATGGGCGATGCGGTCGACGGATCGTCGTTGGATTCCAGCTCCACCCGGTCGGCGAGGTCGCCGAGCGCCTCGTCGAGC
>JBKJJI010000185.1:0-17129 GCA_046598115.1 Acidimicrobiia bacterium
GCCGGTAGGTCCGCCAGCCGAACCCATCGACGTCGGAGGCCCGGAACAGCACCTCGCGTGACGCGGGGAGGTGCTGGCGGAACCGGATCGTCTCGCCCGCGGCGCCGCGGTCGAGCAGCTCCTCACGCAGGTCCTCGAGGTCGATCGGGTCGTCGCCCGGCCCGGCCGCGACGAACGTGTACTCCCACTCGCCCGGTGCGAGCTGTTCGCGCTCGACCCGGGCGACCCGGGCACCGGCGAACTCCTGGCCCCGGAGCAGCTCCAGCACCCAACGCACCTTCTCCCCGGTCACGATCGTGGAGAACCCCTCGCCGCCGACCTCTCGCAGGACCTGGGTGGGGCACGGTGCACCGTCGGTCGCGACGAAGTGGGTGGGACCGGTCCCGGGGACGTAGGTGTGGACGAGACCGCCGCGGCGTCGTTGTGTGGGGTTGACGACCACTGTCGCGCCGGGCGTGCCCGCGACGCGCGCCGCATGGCGCCGGACGGCGTCCTTCGTGAGGGCATCACCGACCTGGCGCGCCTCCTGGTAGCGGACGGTTACGGCGTCGACGACCTCGTCGGCGCTGCACGCGCACGACGAGTCGTGAGCGCTGTTCAGCACGAGCTGGTGCCAACCGACGTCGAGCAGCGCCGACGGATACGCGCTGGGCTCGAGCAGGAGTGCGCTGAGGGGTTCGGCGCGCCGCTCGAGCGCGCGCTCCGCGACTGCACACGCGCGGTGCACGTCGACGCGGTTGGAGGCCACCCCCATCAGCACGTTCGCCCTCGCTCCGGAGCGCAGCTCGCCCTGCCAGACCGTGAGATCGGGGCTCGGCTGCTCGGCCAGGTACTCGGGCAGGGAGGTGACGACGAACGCGTAGCGGTCCTGGCTCTCGTTGGCTTTGGCGACCACCTCACCGAGCCACGGCTGGGGGAGGTGGTGGTCGGTGCCGTTCATGAGCAGCATGCCTCCCCTGTCGAGGCGGGCGGGACCGAGCTCGAGCTCGTAGCCGTGTGCGCGGGCGACCAGGCCATCGGCATCGGCAGGCAGGTCCCGGCCGTTCGAGTACGAGCCGTAGAGGTACTCGGCACGGACGCGCGACCCGTCGGGCGCGTCCCACCAGAAGGCGGTCCGGGTGACGACGGACGGCACGCCGCGCCACACCACTGCGTGCTCGAGCCCGGCGAGACGGAAGAGCTGGGGCATCTGGGCGACGTGGCCGAACATGTCGGGGAGGTAGCCGACCTCCATGAGACCCCCCAGCTGCTCGGCGCGCCGGAGGCCGCGCTGGAGGTCGCGCACGATGGTCTCGCCCGACACCATGAACTCGTCCATGAGGACCATCCACGGGCCGACCTGGAGCCGGCCCGCGGCCGTCAGCCGCTCGAGGCGGGCTTCGGCCTCCGGGCGGATCTCGAGGTAGTCGTCGACCACGACGGTCTGGCCGTCGAGGAGGAACCGGGCGAAGCGGTCGTCGGCCTCGAGCAGGTCGAGCAGCTCGTCGAGGAGGTGGACGAGCCGCACGCGGAAGGTCTGGAAGGGCTCGTACCACTCCCTGTCCCAGTGCGTGTGCGGGACGATCGCGACGGAGATCGGTTCGTTCATCGGGCGCAGCCTACGGGTCGCCTCCGGGCGGCGTCCTCGGTCCTGCCAGGTTCGCGTCAGCACCGCGTCGTCGACCGTTCACCGGTCGGCCGTCGAGCAGAAATACCCCATTCGTAGGTTTCGTCTCGACCGGAGCCCTTCGTCGAAGGGCCGCGACAGGAGGTAGCCGTGACTGGGATGTTCCGGGCGGCGCGGGGACGGGCAGGGATCATGACGATCCTCGTCGCACTCGCGCTGCTCACGATGTCGGGAGTGGCGTTCGGCGCCGCGGACCCGTCGACGACGATCACGGGGAAGGCGGCCACGTCGACCGATCCCGCGATCGCCTTGAACCTGCTCTGGATCGTGATCGGGGCGGCGCTCGTCATCTTCATGCAGGCCGGGTTCGCGCTGGTGGAGACCGGCTTCTGCCGGGCGAAGCACGCGACCCACGTCGTGAGCACGAACTTCGCCGTGTTCGGGATCGGGTTCGTCGCGTTCTTCCTCGTCGGGTTCCCGATGATGTTCTCGAACTTCAGCTATGCGGGGTACTTCGGGCTCGACGGCCCGCTGAGCGCGGACCGGCTCATCGGCTTCGGCGACTGGACGTTCCTCTGGGGTCGGAGCGGCTTCGGCCTGTCCGGCGCGGCGTACAGCGCACCGGTGGCCGCGTTCTTCCTCTACATGGTGGCCTTTATGGACACCACCGCCACGATCCCGACCGGGTCGATGGCGGAGCGGTGGAAGTGGAAGTCGTTCGTCGGCTGGGGGCTGTTCTGCGGGGCGATCTACTATCCGCTCTTCGGCGCCTGGACGTGGGGCGGCGGCTGGCTCAACCAGCTCGGCAACAACGTCGACCTCGGTTTCGGCTACGTCGACTTCGCCGGCTCGGGGGTCGTCCACGCCGTCGGTGGCGCGGCCGCACTCGCGGGTGCCGTGGTGCTCGGGCCTCGGATCGGGAAGTACGGGGCGGACAAGCTGCCCCGCGCGCTCGCCGGGCACAACATCCCGATGGCGATGCT
The DNA here is from genome assembly GCA_046598115.1 of Acidimicrobiia bacterium. GTDB lineage: Bacteria > Actinomycetota > Acidimicrobiia > IMCC26256 > PALSA-555 > DASUAO01. Next base: position 2,590 of record JBKJJI010000185.1, read on the forward strand.
CGGCACGCTCATCCTGCTGTTCGGGTGGTTCGGCTTCAACGCCGCCTCGACCTTCGCGGCGACGGACGTACGCTTCGCGATCGTCGCAGTGAACACCGGCATCGCGGCAGCATTCGGTGCCGTCATCGCGATGTTCTGGGCGATGAAGCGCATGGGCAAGCCCGACCCCGGGATGATGGCGAACGGCATGCTCGCCGGCCTCGTCGCGATCACCGCGCCGTGTGCCTTCGTGCAGCCGTGGGCCGCAGCGGTGATCGGCTCGATCGCCGCGGTGCTCGTGGTCGAGGCGCTGTTCTTCTTCGAGAAGCGCGGCATCGACGACCCGGTGGGTGCGATCTCCGTGCACGGCGTCAACGGCATCTTCGGTGTGCTCGCCGTCGGGATCTTCTCCGACGGCCGCTACGGCGGGGGCTGGAACCTCACCGACAGTGCTGCCACGAACGGAAAGGGCGTCACGGGGATCCTCTACGGGAACGGCAAGTTCCTCGGGAGTGGTGCCTTCGGTGAGCTCGGGTTCGGTCAGCTGGCATCCCAGTTGATCGGTGCGCTCGTGATCATCTTCGTGATGGGTGGGATGGCCTACGGCTTCTTCAAGCTGCAGAACCGTCTCACCAAGGGCGGGATCCGCTCGACCGAGGCCGACGAGCTCGCCGGCCTCGACCGCGGTGAGATGGGTGTGCTCGCCTACGACAACCTCCAGGTCCGTGAGGTCGACATCGTGGGCGCCGACTCCAGCAAGGACATGGTCCTCGCCACGGGAGGTGACAGCCCGGATCCGTCCTTGGGTCGCTAGTCGACCAGCAAGGAGCACGCGCCGACGGCCGACCGGGCTTCCCCCGCCCGGTCGGCCCTCGCGCGTCCGTCTCGTCGGGAGGCGCGTACCCTTGGCCGGGTGGTGGTACCGACGTGATCGACCTCGCGCGCACCGCCGTCTTCCTCGACTTCGACGGCACGATCAGCGAGGCCGACACCGGGGTGCACCTCATGGAGCGCTTCGGCGCACCCGGATGGCGGGAGGTCGACGAGGCCTACATCCGCGGCGAGGTGGGGAGCCGCGTCACGTTGCTCGACGAGTGGGACCTGCTCCCCGACGACGAGGAGCTGCTGCGCGCGGCGGCACGTCAGGTGCCCCTCGACCCCGGAGCGGCGCCGCTCGTCGACGCGCTGCGTGATGCCGGGGCCGAGGTGACGATCGTGTCCGACGGGTTCGGGATCAGGGTCGACGAGGTCGCGGCCGAGCTCGGGGTGCCGGCCCTCACGAACCGCGTCGACTGGTCGACGGGCAGGCTCGAGTTCCCCAACGAGGATCGTTGCTGCGCGTGCTCGTCGTGCGGCACGTGCAAGCAGGCGCCGATCAAGGACGCGCGCCACCGTGGTCGCACGACGGTGCTGATCGGTGACGGTACGAGCGATCGCAAGGCGGCGCTGCTCGCCGACCGCGTGTACGCCAAAGGCGCGCTCGCGGCCTGGTGCGACGCCAACGCGGTGGCCCATGTCCGCTTCGACGGGCTCGCGGAGGTGCACCGGCACCTCTGCGGCGGATGACCGTGCCATCACGATCCTCGACGCGCCCACGTGCGACGATGCGAGGACACCCGAGGAGCACTTCCCATGATCGATGACGACAGGCTCGCCGAGGTCACCCGGAGGCTACGGGCGCGCGCCGACGGCATCCTCGCCGCCGCGTGGTTCATGCCCGAGGCCCGCAACGGCTTCCCCGGGATCGATCTCGCCCCCGCGGCCGCCGGGCTCGCGAGCCGGGCGGCCTGCCTGGGGGCGGTCCGCGGGGAGGCGGTTGCCGCGCTGTTCGCCCCGATCAACCCGTCCCACGTCGCGGCAGCGCTCGATGCGGCCTGGGAGGTCACGACCCCCGACGATCTCCTCGAAGCCCGTCTGACGGCAGCCACCGGGTATCTCGCCGACCGGCTCGGTGCCGAGCCCGAGGGCATCGACCGCGCGCTCGAGCTCCTCGTCCCCGCATCGATCGCGACCGCGGCCGAGGGGCACCCGGTGTACGCGGGCCTGCGAGCGATCGGCTTCCCGGGGTCGCCGCTCGGCGACCTGTGGCGCGCCTGCGACCTGGTGCGCGAACGCAGGGGCGACTCGCACCGCAACGCGTGGGTCACCGCCGGGTTCGATCCGGTCGAGATCAATGTCCTCACCGAGCTGTGGCGGGGTGTCCCCGTCGGGTCGGTGACGACCAACCAGATGGGATGGGGGAACGACGACTGTCTCGGGGCCCTGCAGCGGCTGCACGACGCCGGGCTCGTCGACGAGGACGCGCTGACCGACGAAGGCCGAGCCGTGCGCGACGAGATCGAGGCGGTGACCGACCGCCAGGAGCGGGTGCTCGCCGAGGTCCTCGCCGACGACGCCGACGAGCTCCTCACGATCCTCACGCCGTGGGCCCGCGCCGCGGTGATGCCGAGAGCCACGCCGGGCGAGGTCGGCTAGCGCGGTGACCACGCCGACCCTGCGCCTCGAGCGCCGCTGCTGGAAGGCGGGGGAGCGCGTGGTGGTCGGGATCGACGAGGTCGGTCGGGGAGCGTGGGCCGGGCCGGTGACCGTGGCGGCCGTCGTCCCGGCGCCCGAGCACCTCCGGGGCGTGCGCGACTCCAAGCAGCTCACTCGCGCCGAACGCACGGTTGTCGCGGCGGATGTCCGCGCGTGGGCCCGGGCGGTGGGTGTCGGACACGCGTCCCACGACGAGTGCGATGCCCTCGGGATGACCGCCGCCCAGCGCGTCGCCGCCCATCGGGCGCTCGCGCAGCTCGCCGACCAGGGCTACGAGCCCGACCGCGTGATCCTCGACGGCAACCACGACTACCTGGCGATCGGCGATCGGGTCACCACAGTCGTGAAGGGCGATGCATCGGTGCTCGCGGTCGCGGCCGCGTCGTGCGTGGCGAAGGTGGCGCGCGACACGCTGATGATCGCGGAGGCGGCGAGCTTCCCGCCGTACGACTTCGAGTCGAACGTCGGGTACCCGGCGCCGGTGCACAAGGCTGCGCTCGCCGGCTACGGCCCCAGCTCGATCCACCGCCGTTCATGGATCTTCATGGAGTCGTTGTGCTGGCGTGGCCTTCCCCCCGCCGCGGGTCGGCTGTTCGCCTGATCGGGCCGTACGATGCGGGGAGCCCGGTGCCCCGGGACCCGACCGACCCGACCCCAAGGAGAAGGAGCGGCATGGCCGTCGACCTACCCGAAATGCACGCTGCGGCGTTGGACCACACCCGCCGGACCGTCGCGGGGATCGTCGACGAGCAGTGGCACCTCGACACGCCGTGTGCCGAGTGGGACGTCCAGGCGCTGCTCCAGCACGTCGTGAGCGGGAACCTCTGGGTCCCCGAGCTCACCTCCGGGCGCACGATCGAGGAGGTCGGCGATGCCCTCGACGGCGACGTCCTCGGCAACGACCCGCTCGCGGCATACGACGCGTCGGCAGCCGGCGCGGCGGCCGCGTTCCGGACCGACGGGGTGATGGACGCCCCGGTCGGCGTGTCGTACGGACCGGTCCCCGGCTCGGTGTACTGCGGTCACCGGTTCATCGACGTGCTGATCCACGGCTGGGACCTCGCCTACGCGACCCGCCAGGACGGCAACCTCCCGGAGGATCTCCTCGACGCGTGCTGGGAGGTCGTGGAGCCCCAGCGCGATGACCTCGCGGGAAGCGGCGCGTTCGCCGCCGTGACGATCCCCGACGACGGCGACCTCCAGACGAAGCTGCTCGCGGTCCTCGGCCGCAGCGAGTGACGCAATAGGCTCGCCCGCCATGGGCCAGGAGATCACCGTCACCTCGCGAGCGGGTGCGTCACCGACGATCCGGATGTTCGCGTGCAACCGCTCCCTCACCGGGATGGCGATCGAGTCGTATGCCTCGATCGACGAGGCCGGTGGCAGCCGCCCACCCGACGTGCTCGCGAAGCGCCTGTTCGAGCTCGGCGCGACCCGGATCACGGTGTACTCGAGCGACGTGACCGTCGAGGCGCCCGAGTCGGCATGGGGTGCCCTCGAGGGCAAGGTGGAGGAGACCATCCACCGCCTCTTCGGCTTCTACGGCGACGACGCCGGCTGGTCCGACGACAACCTGCGGGCGATGGGCGTCGAGCCCCTCCCGCGCCCCGAACCCTCCGCCTGACACGGGGCCCGCGTCCTTCCGCGCCGCCTACCTGCGCGGGTGGGCGCCATCTTGCGTATCGAACGTATGTTCGGTACAACGGTGGGGTGACGCCGCTTCCCCAGCGAGACGATCTTCCCCGGCGAGACGATCTTCCCCGGCGTGACCCCGAGGCCCGGGCGCGGCTGCGCGCGGTGGCCGAGCAGGCCCGTCCGCTCACGCTGGCCCGCAGCCGCACGCTGCCCGTGCCCGGCGCACTGGGTGACCTCCTCCCCGGGCGAGGGCTGCGGCGGGGCACGGTGGTGGGAGTCGACGGCGCGCCCGGTGCGGGAGCCACCTCGGTCGCCTTCGCGCTCGCCGCTGCGGCGACGGCTGCGGGGGAGTGGGCCGCCGCGATCGACTGCACCGGGACCCTGGGCGCGGAGGCCGCGTCGGCCGCGGGCGTCGCGCTCGACCGGTTCCCCGTGGTGCGTCTTCCCGACGGTGGGCACGCGTTGCGCTGGGCCACGGTGGTGGCCGCGCTCCTCGACGGCGTGGGCCTGGTGCTGGCCGAGGTCCCACCCCACGTGCGTGCAGCCGATGCCCGCAGGCTCACCGCCCGGGCGCGCGAGCGCGGCGCGGTGCTCGTGGTGCTCGGGCGCGCGTGGCCCGACACCACCGCGGTGACGCTCGTGGCCGAGGGTGGGCCGTGGGCACATCGGGACGGAGAGGAAGAAGGATGCGGGTGCTCGGTGCTCCCCGTCCGCGCGCTCCGGGTGCAGGTCGCGGGGCGGGGGGAGGCGGCCCGGACGCGCCACGGCGCGCTCGCGTCCAGTGCCTGAGCGGACGCTCGCGCTCTGGTGCCCGGCATGGGCGGTGACCACCGCCCGTCGCGAGACCCCCGCGCTCGTGGGTGCGCCCGTGGCCGTGGTGGAGCGCGGTGCGCGCGGTCAGCGTGTCTGCGCGGCGTCGACCGAGGCGCGCGCCGAGGGGGTGGCCGTCGGGCTGCGTCGGCGTGAAGCCGAGGCACGGTGCGCCGGGTTGATGATCGTCGATCGCGACCTGGCCGCCGAGGCCCGCGCGTTCGAGGTCGTCGCGCGCGCCATGGAACCGATCACACCTGCGGTAGTGCTCGACCGCCCGGGAGTGCTGACGTTCCCGACGCGCGGCCCGTCGCGCTACTTCGGCGGCGACGAGCTCCTCGCGGTCCGGATGCTGGAGGTCGTGACCGAGACCGGAGTGGGCGACGCGCGCGTCGGGATCGCCGACGGCGAGCTCGCATCCCGGTTCGCGACGCGCATGACCGCGACGGGCGAGCCCGCGGATGCTGCGCACGTGGTCCCCGTCGACGGGACCCCGGCGTTCCTCGCGCCATGGCCGGTCGCGGTGCTGCGCGGGATGTTCGGCACCGACGCCGAGGGGGACGGGTTCGTGAGCCTGCTCGTGCGCCTCGGGCTCCGGACGCTCGGCGACTTCGCCGCGCTCCCCGCATCGTCGGTGCTGGCCCGCTTCGGCTCCGACGGCGCGCGGCTCCACCGGCTCGCGCGCGGGCTGGAGGAGTACGGCGCGCCGCCGGCTCCGCCACCGCCCGAGCTCGAGGAGACCTGCGAGCTCGACCCGCCAGCGACACGCGTCGACGAGGTCGCGTTCGTGGCCAAGGGGCTCGCCGACGCGCTCTTCGACCGGCTCGAGACGATGGGGCTCTCCTGCTCGCAGGTGGTGGTCGAGGCAGAGACCGAGCACGGCGAGCGCCACGCCCGCTGCTGGCGCCACGAGGGCGGGCTCACCGCGACGTCGCTCGTCACCCGGGTGCGCTGGCAGCTCGACGCCTGGTTGACGACGGGGCGGGCCCCATCGGGGGGGCCGGGGGAGGTGCCAGGGGCCGAGCGAGAGGAGCTGGACGAGGCCACCGGGGGGCTGACGTTCCTGCGGCTCGCCCCCGACCGGGTCGTGCCCGCGACCGGCCGCCAGCTCGGGCTCTGGGGCGGCGACGCCGCGAGCGCCGACCGGGCCGAGCGGGTGCTCGCCCGGATCCAGGGGATGCTCGGGCACGAGGCGGTGGCCACCGCGGTGCTCGTGGGCGGGCGCACCCCTGGTGAGCGGGTGCGGTGGGTCCCGTGGGGTGCGCCACGCGACGACGCGACAGGATCGCCCGGTGCCGGCGGGCCCGGTGCAGGCGGCATGGATGCACCCTGGCCGGGGGCCGTGCCGGGACCTCCACCCGCGCGGGTCCATCCGGAACCGGTGCCCGCCGAGCTGCTCGACGCGGACGGTGCGCCGGTCCGCGTCTCGGGTCGGGGTGAGGTGTCGGCGGAGCCGGCGGTGCTGCACTGCGCGCTGCTCCCGGGGAGTGGGGGCCAGGTGCTCGCGAGCACCGGCCCCTGGGCGCACGACCTGCGCTGGTGGGATCGCATGACCCGCCGCCGCCGCGTCCTCTGGCACGTGGTGGTCGCCGGCTCCGACGACGCGAGCCCGGTCACGAGCCCGGTCGCGTGCCTGGTGGCGTTGGAAGGAGGCCGGGCCGTGGTGGAGGCCGTCTACGACTGAGCCGGGCCGCGCGTCACGGGGCGCGGCTCATCGGGGCGGTCGGTCGGGTTGTACCGCGCGATGCGGGGATGCGACTAGCCGACCAGTCGGTAGAACCGCCAGAAGTCGTGCTCGATCGGGAGCACTTCGACGTCGGCGTACCCTGCCTCGGCGGCGTAGCGACGGAACGTCGGCGTGCGCATGATCGTGCCAGTCCCCGCGGCAGGCGGCTCGGTGAGCGCACAGGGCAGGCAGTGGATGGCGCTGAACCCCCACTGGAATCGCTCCATGTCGTCGACGTCGACCGTGAACTCGTCGGCGACGCGTTCGTCGGCGATCACGACGGTGCCCCCTTCGGCCCGGAGGCTCCGCATGGCACGCAGCGCGCCGACCGGGTCGCACATGTCGTGGATCGTCTCGAATGCGCACACGAGGTCGAAGGATCCCGCGAGTCCCGGGTCGGCTGCGTTACGGACCTCGAACGACACGCGATCGGCGATGCCGCGATCGCTCGCGCTCGTGCGCGCAGCCTCGATCGACGCGTCGTCGAGGTCGAGCCCCACGACCTCGGCCTTCGGATACGCCTCGGCGATCGCGATGGTCGACCACCCCGATCCACACCCGACGTCGGCGACGCGCGCCGGTGGATCTGCCTGGAGACGCTCATGGACGTCGACGATGGCCGGGAACCACTCGCTGCCGAGCTGGTTGAGGAACATCGGACGGTTCAGGAGCGCGATGGCCTCGCGCAGATCGTCGCCGTAGGACTCGTACGGCACGCCATCTCCGGATCGGAACGCGTCGAGCACCTCGGGCATCGCGTTGGCGATCCCCACGAGCGCCTTCCCCGCCGGCGCGAAGTAGGCGAGGCTCGTGTCGTGCAACAGGACCTCGGCGTGGCCGTCGGGGAGCGAGAAGCGTCCCTCGTCGTCGAGGTCGACGAACCGGGCGACGGCCTGCTGTTGGAGCCACTCCCGTGCGTAGCGTTCGTTGATCCCGGCCGCCGCGGCGAGCCCGGCCGGGTCGAGTGGCCCGTCGTCGGCAAGCGCCCGGTAGAGACCCAGTCGGTCGCCCAGGTACACGTGGAGCAGGTCCATCGAGGCGATCGTCGCCCCGAACAACCGCTCGACCAGCGCTTCGGCGTCGCTCACGTGAACCCCCATGTTCGGTCTGCCCGGTGGCATCGTAGGACCGTGGTCGGCGCGGCGCACCCGTCGACGCGCCAGACTGCTGTCCCGGTTCCCACCCGAGAGGTGCTCGTGTGCGCTCGTACCGTCCCGCTGTCGTCCTGCTCGTCGCTCTCGCACTCGTCGGGGTGACTGCTCCCGTCGCCATGGCCGGGGAACCGGCCGTGTCGCCGATCACCGGTGGCACCGGCGAGCCGTCGCTGCTGACCACGAACTTCGACCTTGCCTCGGTGGGCTACGAGCGCGAAGAATTCTTCCTCGAGGGGGAGGCGACCGCGTACGCGTCCTCGACTCCTCTCACCGCCGACGGCAAGTGGAAGGTCACGCCGGTCGACGAGACCGCGCCCTTCAACACTCGGATCATCGTGTACCGGCCGATCGACGCGGCCGACTTCAGCGGCACGGTGTTCGTGGAGTGGCTCAACGTCTCGGCCGGCTTCGACACGAGCCCGGTCTGGAACCTCGCGCACAACCAGATCCTCCGGAGCGGCGCGGCATGGGTCGGGGTCTCGGCCCAGGCCGTGGGCGTGATCGGCGGCGGCCAGGCCGTCGGCGGCCAGCAGTCGGGAGGTCTCAAGGGTGGCGATCCGGAGCGCTACGGCACGCTCGCGCACCCGGGCGACAGCTACTCCTACGACATCTTCACCCAGGCGGGGCTCGCGGTCCGCGGCACGGGCGCCTCCGACCCACTCGGTGGGATGAAGGCGAAGGACGTGATCGCGATGGGCGAGTCGCAGTCGGCGTTCCGCATGGTCACGTACGTGAACGCCGTACAGCCGGTGGCCGAGGTGTTCGACGGCTTCCTCGTGCACAGCCGGGGCTCGAACGGCGCGTCCCTGCTGCAGACGCCGCTCCCGTCGCTCACCCCGCCCGACGACACCAAGATCCGCTCCGACCTCGACGTGCCGGTCCTGACGTTCCAGACCGAGACCGACCTCCGCTTCGGACACTTCCCGCCGCGTCAGGCCGACACCAAGCGCTTCGCGCTCTGGGAGGTCGCGGGGACGTCACACGCCGACTCCTACACCGCCGACGTCGGCTTCGATGACACGGGAGCCGGGCAGGCCGAGGTGACGCTCCTCGACGTCGCCAACGGCGGCGGTGGGCCCCTGAACTGCGCGGTGCCGATCAACGCGGGCCCCCAGTACGCGGTCCTGCAGGCGGCGCTGTCGCACCTCGAGGCGTGGGTGGTCGACGGGAAGTCGCCCCCGCGCGCGCAGCGGCTGCGGCTCGAGCCAGGGCTCCCTGCCGTCATCGAGCGGGACGCCAACGACAACGCGCTCGGTGGGATCCGCACCCCGCTCGTCGACGCACCGAACGCGACGCTGCGGGGCGACGGGAACAGCGGTGGCGAGCGGTTCTGCCAGCTGTTCGGCACGACCGTGCCGCTCTCGGCCGACACGATCGCCGACCTCTACTCGTCGCACGACGACTACGTGGCGAAGTTCACCAAGGCGGCCGATGCTGCGGTGAAGGCCGGGTTCCTGCTCGAGCCCGAGGCCGACAACTTCAAGGCCGCGGCCGAGGCGTCCACGACCGGCTCGTGATCGGGCCCCTCGTGCTCGGCGGGTCCTGATCGATCAGGCGAGCGCGACGAGGTCGAGGAGGTCGTCGGACCAGTAGTCGAGGTCGCCCTCGGGCATGAGGAGCACGCGGTCGGGCGCGAGCCGCTCGACGAACCCGGCGTCGTGACTCACGAGCACGATGGTGCCGGGCCATCCGGCGAGGGCCCCGCCGATCGCGTCGCGCGACGGTGGGTCGAGGTTGTTGGTGGGCTCGTCGAGCAGCAGCAGGTTGTGCTTGCCCGCGACGAGCTGCGCGAGCGCGAGCTTGGTCTTCTCGCCGCCCGAGAGCGTGCCGGCGTCCTGGTGGGCGATCTCGCCCCGGAGGCCGAACATGCCGAGCAGGTTCCGCTGCTCCTGGTTGGTCATCGCCCCGTGGTCGGCGAAGTGCGAGAGCACGGTCTTGCCGGCCGCGATGCCCTCGTGCTCCTGGGCGTAGTAGCCCGGCGAGACGTTGTGGCCGAACGTGACCGAACCCGAGTCGGCCTCGGTGCGCTCGGCGAGGATGCGCATGAGGGACGTCTTCCCGGCGCCGTTCAGGCCCATGATGAGGAGGCGCTCGTCGCGGCCGACGTCGAACGTCACGTCGGCGAACACGGGCGGTCCGCTGTAGCCCTTCTTCAGCCCCTCGACCGTCAGCACGGTGGAGCCCGGTCGCGGCGGCGCCGGGAAGCGCACGTTGATCGCTGCCTCGCGCTTCGGCCCCGACTTGGCGTCGCGCCGCATCCGCGCGACGCGGCTGTCGAGCGCCTTCGCCTGCTTCGCGCGCTTCTCGGTCTGGCCGCGCATGGTGTCGGCGAGCGTCTTGATGCGCTTGATCTCGGACTGCTCGTGGGCGACGACGCGCGTCAGGCGCACCTCGTCGGCGGCACGCTGCTCGAGATACTGCGAGTAGGTGCCGCGGTACTCGGTCATCTGCGCATCGTCGAGGTGCAGGATGCGGGTGATCGCCTCGTCGAGGAGCTGGAGGTCGTGGCTCACCACGAGGAGCGCGCCGCGGTACGAGCGCAGGAAATTGAGGAGCCACTCCTTGGCGTCGGTGTCGAGGTGGTTCGTCGGCTCGTCGAGGAGCAGCAGCTCGCTGCCCGCGAACAGGATGCGCGACAGCTCGATCCGTCGGCGCTCACCGCCCGAGAGCGCCGAGAGCGGGAGGTCGAGGCGGTCGTCGGGGAGGCCCAGTCCGTGCGCGATCGTGCGGGCCTCGGCGTCGGCGCTGTAGCCGCCGGCATTGCGGTAGTTCTCCTCGGCCCGGGCGAAGCGGGCGACGTTGCGGTCGGTGGGATCCTCGTCGACCCGGGCCCGCAGGATCTCGATCCGCTCCGCCGCGGTGTCGAGATCCCGTCCCGACAGCACGTGGGCCAGCGCGGTGATCTCGGTGGAGCGGGAGCGAGGCTTGGGGTCCTGGGGGAGGTAACCCAGCTCGTCGGAGCGCAGGACCGTGCCCCCGGCCGACGGGGCCTCACCGGCGAGGACCTTGAGCAGGCTGGTCTTCCCGGTGCCGTTGCGGCCCACCAGGCCGACCGTGTCGCCGGCGCGCAGCGAGAACGAGGCGCCCGCCAACGTCGGGCGGCCACCGACCTCGACCGAGAGCGAACGGACCTGGAGCACCCTGCATTCTCCCATGCGGGCCTGGTGCGACTCGCATGGGTTGTGGGGCGGCCCGGGTTCTCGTGACGTCACGCGCCCTTCCACCCGTTCTCGTGACACTTCGCGCCTGTCCGCTTGTTCTCGTGACAGATCGCGCCCACATGGGGGCCGGAACACTCACGAGAAGTTGCCCGAGGGCTGGATCGGTCACGAGAAGCGGTCGGGTCGTCGGTGGCGGTACGTTGCTGCGATGCAGACAGGCGACGTGGTCGACGACTTCGAGCTCCCCGACCAGACGGGCACGGTGCGCAGGCTCAGCACGATGCTCGCCGACGGGCCGGTGGTGCTGTTCTTCTATCCCGCGGCGATGACCAAGGGCTGCACGATGGAGAGCTGTCATTTCCGCGACCTCGCTGCCGAGTTCGCCGCCGTCGGCGCGCAGCGGGTGGGGATCAGCGGCGACACCGTCGCGAAGCAGGAGGAGTTCGCCGATGCCCACGACTTCGACTACCCGCTCCTCGCCGACACCGAGGGCACGGTCGCGACGCTCTTCGGCGTGAAGCGGTCGTTCGGCATCAGCCCCCTGAAGCGGGCGACGTTCGTGATCGATCGCGACCGGACGATCCTCGCGGTCATCAAGAGCGAGATCCGCATGAATGTCCACGCCGACAAGGCGCTCGAGGTGCTCCGGGGAGCCGCGGTCTGAGACCGGGCCCCGAGTGTGGTTCGCTCGGATCTCGGGTTCGCGTGCCGGGGCCGTTCGTAGTTGCTCAGTCCGATTCGGATGTCTCGCCGAGGTCGAGCACATAGAGCGGCACCGATGGATGACTTGCCGTGCGTAGGCAGTCGGCGTGGCACCAATAGCAGGCGGTCTCGCCATCGAATCCCGGGTCCGGCCAATGCACCGCCACCTCGAGGGCGCAGGGATCAACGGCGGTCTCGGTGATCGCCTCGCCACAGAACATGCACAAGGGGCGGATGTCGTTGCCGTTCTTCATCGCCCTCGGTCCAGTTCTGCGATCTCGGTGGGCGACCATCTTCGCGTTGCCCCTGCCGGAGGGCAACGAGTTGGCCGAGGGAGCCCGGCAGGATCCAACCGAGCCGCGCTCGGGATGTTGAGTGTCACACCCCCTCGGTATCGTCGTCCTCATGAGTGTGATCGAACGTACGTTCGCCCCAGCAATCGAGCAGCCTGAAGCGGCCGAGCCGTTCGACTTCCGAGCGCGGGTCGATGCCCTGCGGTGCCGCGCCACCTCGTCGCTGCGGCGCTACGTGGCCGATCTGGCGGTGGAGGAGCAGCGGGTCCGGCTCGAGCGGCTGGCGGCCACGCGGGTGCTCGACGACCGTGAGGCACTGGGCGTCGTGCCCGATCCCTCGGCGTCGGCGGCGCGCACGAAGGCCGAGATCGGCATCGCGCGGGCGCTCGAGTCGCTCCCGGCGGTCGCAGCCGCTGCGCACGACGGTGCGCTGTCGTGGGATCAGCTCGCGCCGCTCACCAAGGTTGCGACCCCAACGACCGATGCCGAGTGGGCCCGGAGGGGCCCGAACGTCGCGCCGGTCGAGCTCCAGCGGATGGCGCATCGTGTGCAGAAGGTCACCGCGGCCGACGCCGAAGCGCGTCGGCGGGTTCCGGGTCGAGATCGTGCAGATCACCGATGTCCGCGGCGAGACGCGCGCCGAGGTCGAAGGGATGCCGCTGGCGGTCGATACCGTCACTGCGTTGGCGCCCGAGTCGAAGGTGCGCGACGCGGTGCTCGACCGGATCGGCACCCACACCACCCGTCGGCCGCGCACCGCACTGCCCGCCGACGTCGAACGCCATGTCCGTCGCCGCGACGACCACTGCCGGGTCCCCGGGTGCGAAGCGACCCGCGGCCTCCAGATCCACCACACCAACGCGATCTGCGACCACGGCGACTCCCACGACCCTCGCGAGCTCGCCGGCGTCTGTTCGCCCCATCACCCCATGCTCGAGCCCCACGGCCCCTACCGGCTCATCGGCGACGCCGAGGACCCCGACGGCCTCCGGCTCGTCCACCGCGACGACCGACCTCCCGAAGGTCGCTCCCGCGACGGGCCGGCGCCTTGAACGGCGCGGGTTGCCGCCTTCCGGGCGTTGTTCCAGCGGGTCGTTCCGTCTGGACGTGTCGAACATACGTTCGCTACGGTCGCGACCCCGGGTGGAGCGGGCCGACCGGCCCGAAGGAGCGGGGGTGACGGGCCCGAGCGCGGGCCGGAACAGATCAGGTCGAGCTCGACATGTACGCAGAGCTGCACTGCCACACGAACTTCTCGTTCCTCGACGGGGCGAGCCACCCCGAGGAGCTGGTCGACGAGGCCGCGCGCCTGGGTTTGGCTGCGCTCGCGGTCACCGACCACGACGGCTGCTATGGGGTCGTGCGCTTCGCCGAGGCAGCGCGCGCCGCCGGCCTGCCCACCGTGTTCGGCGCGGAGCTGACGCTCGGCATCGGAGCCCCGAGTGAGCGCGAGCGGGAAGATGACCACCTCGTGGTGCTCGCCGACGGTGCGCCGGGGTACGCGCGCCTCGCCCGGGCGGTGAGCGTGGGCCAGATGGCGGGGGAGAAGGGTGCGCCGCGCTTCACGCTCGCGGGGCTCGCCGACGCGGCGCGGGCGGGCGTGCACCTCGACGGGAACCGGGTGAGTGCCACCAACGACTCGTGGTTCGTCCTCACCGGGTGCCGCAAGGGCACCGTGCCGCGTGCGCTCATGGCCGACGGCCCCGCGGCCGCGCGCCGCGCGCTCGACGGCCTCGTCGACGCGTTCGGACGCACGCGGGTGCTCGTGGAGCTGTGGGACCACGGCGACCCGCTCGACCGGCACCGCAACGACGCGCTCGCGCAGGTCGCGATGCGTGCCGGGGTGGAGGTCGTCGCCACCAACAACGTGCACTACGCGACGCCGAAGCAGCGGCCACTCGCCACCGCGCTCGCCGCGGTGCGGGCCCGACGCTCGCTCGACGAGCTCGACGGGTGGCTCCCCGCCGCCGGGTTCGCGCACCTCCGGTCACCCAGCGAGCAGGCGCGTCGCTTCGCGCGCTGGCCGGGTGCAGTGGAGCGCTCGGTGGAGATCGCCCGGGAGTGCGCGTTCGACCTCCGGCTCGCCGCGCCCAACCTCCCCGACCTCGAGGTGCCCGACGGCCACACCGACATGTCGTGGCTGCGCGAGCTCACCCGCCGCGGTGCGCTGGTGCGCTACCCGCGCACGCATCCGCAGCACGAGCAGGCGCAACGGCAGATGGCCTACGAGCTCGACGTGATCGAGGAGCTCGGCTTCCCCGGCTACTTCCTCGTGCTCGTCGACATCGTCGACTTCTGCCGCCGTTCGAACATCTACTGCCAGGGCCGGGGCAGCGCCGCGAACAGCGCGGTCTGCTACGCGCTCGGGGTCACCAAGGCCGACGCGGTCGCACTCGACCTGCTGTTCGAGCGGTTTCTCTCACCCGAGCGCGACGGACCGCCCGACATCGACCTCGACATCGAGCACGAGCGCAGGGAAGAGGTGATCCAGCACGTCTACGCGAAGTACGGGCGTGACCGCGCCGCGCAGGTCGCGAACGTCATC
>JBKJJI010000196.1:0-5166 GCA_046598115.1 Acidimicrobiia bacterium
GCCGGACCTCGTCGTGCAGCGAGGGACGGTCCGCCACCGCGCGCACAGCAAGGCGTCCGACTCCCCCGAGGCCGCGGCGCTCGTGGCCGCACTCGACGCGTCACCGTTCGCGCCACCGAGCCCGTCGGCACTCGGCGCATCGGACGCGCTCGTGCGACCCCTCGTGCGCGAGGGCGTGCTCGTCGACCTCGACGGTGTGGTGTTCACGACAACCGCGCTCGACGCGGCGCGGGCGCGGATCGTCGACGTCCTGCGGGCCCGCGGCACCGTCACGGTCGCCGACGTGCGCGACGCGCTCGGCTCGACGCGCAAGTACGTGTTGCCGATCGTGGGGTGGCTCGACCGCACCGGCGTCACCCGCCGACGCGGCGACGATCGGATCCCGGGGCCCACGAGCGGGCTCGAGCAGCGATCGGACCCCGCGCCCGCGTGAGCCGCAGCGCCGGGTTCGGGCGCGTCGGGGTCAGCCGGTGATCGCGGGGCCCGTGAGCTGCCGGCGCTCGGCCTCGTTGAGGCCTCCCCAGATCCCGTGGGGCTCCCGGATTCGCAAGGCGTAGTCGAGGCAGGGCGTCTGCACCGGGCAGTCCTCGCAGATCCGCTTGGCACGCGCCTCGCGTGCGTCGCGCTCGCCGCGGGTCTCCGCCGCGGCCGGCGGGAAGAACAGCGCAGCTTCGGGTCCGCGACACGATGCGTCGCGCTGCCAGAGATCCTCGTCGGTACGAACGGCCACCGTCCCCCTTTGCGTGGCTCGTCCTGTGGGACGCGCGGAACCTACCGCCGACCCCGCCGTCTCGACAAGACCCGCGGTAGGCCCGGGGCCACCGAAGCCGGACCGATCAGGCGTCGCCCCCGGCGCCCGAGCCGCGGCGCTTCCGGGAACGCTCCCGGTAGTCCTCGGCACCGCCCTCCTCGGGCTCGACCTCCAGCTCGAGGCCTTGCACCGAGACCACCCGGATCTGGTCTCCGGCTTCGACCGGCGTGGCCCGGTTCACCCGTGCCCTCCACTGCGCCCCGCGCACGGTGACCACACCGACCGGGTCGATCACGGTGTCGGCTCGACCCATCTCGGCGACCATCCCCTCGCGCCCGAGCGTCGGCGTCGAGAACCGCGCCCGCAGGAAGGGCGGGATCGCGAACACGTAGAACACCGTGGCCCCCGCGCTGACGAGGAGGAGCAACCACCACGGTGGAGCGAGGCTCGATGCGCCGCCGTAGAGGAACACGGATCCGGCGACCATCGACGCGGTCCCGATCGCCGTCCACGGCCCGAGCCCGCCGGCTTGCGCGTCGACAGAGAAGCCGAAGCACGAGAGCACGAGGAGGGCGAGCGCCCACCACCGCACCGGCAGCCCGCCGAAGCCGTACCCCGCGCCTACCACCGAGATCGCGCCTACTGCCGTGGCGAAGCCGATGCTCGCGGCGAAGAACTCGAACACGAGGAGTGCCAGCCCCGCGACGAACAGGAAGTACGCGAGCGACGGACCAAGGAGGGCGTGGCGGACCTCTCCACCCACATCGAGCCCGGAGAAGACCACGTCCTGGTTCGGCTCGCGCCGACGATCGCGACCTTCACCGGTGACCTTTGCCGTGGCGAGCTCGACCGCGCCGTCCGCCGTCTCCACCGTCTTCCCGTCGAGGGTGACGATCACCTCGCCGACCGTCGGTCGAAGCCCGTCGGTCGCGCCGCGCCTGGCTGCATCGCGAGGTCCGAGCGACGTCCGGGCGAGCAGCGCCGCACCCTCTGGGTCCCGGCCGTTCTCTTCGGCCAGCCGCTCGAGCTCGCGCCGCACGTCGGCCACCGACGAGGCGTCGGGATCGTCGAGACGGACGGGGTGCGCGGAGCCGATCTCCGACGACGGCGCGGCGAACGCCACGTGGGCGGCTTCGACGAGCAGCGCGGCACCACCCTCGGCGCGCGCACCGGTCGGGCCCACCCAGGCGACGATCGGCACCCCGGACGTACGGATCGACCGCACGATCGCACCGACCGACCCGCCCAGCGCTCCCTTCGAGTCGATCTGGAGGATCACGAGCGTGCGTGCTTGCGCGTTCGCGCGGTCGATCGCGTCGCGGACGACCTCCGAGTTGGGCGGATCGATCGAGCCCTCCACCTGCACGACGAGGACACCGCGGCGCCCGTCCTCGCCGGCGGCGAGCCGACCCGACGCTTGGGCCGACGCTTGGGCCGACGCTTGGGCCGACGCGTCGAGCGCGACGACGCCGACACCGGACGCGAGCAGGAGCGCAGCGACGAGGCGGCGAGGACGGCGAAGGCGTTGCACAAGGGCTCCCGTACGATGAGTTCGATGGAGATGGAGCGCTTCTGCGCCGCCTCTCGGGTGATGATCGTCGCGGGCAAGGGCGGCGTCGGCAAGACCACGACGACCGCCGTGATCGCCGCCGCTGCGGCACGCGCGGGCGCGAGCGTGCTGATCGTCGAGGTCGAAGGCAAATCGGGGCTCGCGAGCCGCTTCGCCGCTTCGCCCCTCGAGTACGGCGAGGCGCAGCTCCGGCCCGGCATCCGGGCTCGCACCCTCACCCCGGACGAGGCGCTCCTCGAGTACCTGGAGGACCGCGGGCTGCGCCGGATCTCGAGACGGCTCCTGCGTTCGGGTGCGCTCGACGTCGTCGCGACCGCGGTGCCTGGGATGAAGGACATCCTCGTGCTCGGGAAGGTCAAGCAGCTGGAGCAGGCCGAGGTCGCCGACCTCATCCTCATCGATGCACCGGCGGCCGGCCATGCGGTGTCGTTCCTCGTGTCACCTGCCGGCCTGCTCGACGCGGTCCGGGTCGGGCCCGTGCACACACAGGCGACCGAGGTGGTCGAGATGCTCACCGACCCGGCGCGCTGCCGGGTGGTGCTCGTGACGCACGCCGAGGAGACGCCGGTCAACGAGCTCGTCGACACCGCGTTCGCGCTCGAGGACCGAGTCGGTGTCCACCTCGGGCCGATCGTGGTGAACGCCTTCCCGACCGATCCGGGTCCGCCCACCTCGACCGTGGCCGACGCTCGGCTCGTCGGCATCGACGTCCCCCCGGCCGAGATCGCCGCGCTCGAAGCCGCGGCCGCGTTCCGGCGCGAGCGTCACGAGCTCGCCGAGATCCATGCCGACCGGCTCGCCGCCGCGCTTCCCCTCTCGCAGCTGCGCCTGCCACACGTGTATCCGGAAATAGGACCGGCCGAGCTCGACCTTCTCGCCGACGTGTTCACGCAAGCCGTCGCCGCGCTTCCCGGAACACACCCGTGAACGGCGACCTCGCGCAGCTCGCGCACGACCGGCACGTCGTCGTGTGCTGCGGCACGGGCGGCGTCGGCAAGACGACCGTGTCGGCTTCGCTCGCGCTCGCCGCCGCGCGGCACGGACGCGACGCGCTCGTCGTCACGATCGACCCGGCCAAGCGGCTCGCCGACACGCTCGGGATCCGCAACATCGGCAACGTCGCGCACGAGGTGCCCCGGTCTCGTTGGGACCCGGGGACGCGCGCGCCCGCGGGCGGACGCCTCTCTGCCCTCATGCTCGATACGCGTTCGACCTTCGACGCCCTGGTCCGGAAGCACGCGGGCGACGAGCACCAGGCCCAGCGGATCCTCGAGAACCGCTTCTACCAGAACATCTCCGGCGCGCTCTCGGGAACCCAGGAGTACATGGCGATGGAGAAGCTGCACGAGCTCCACGCCGAGGGCGGCTACGACCTGATCGTCGTCGACACACCTCCCACCCGCCACGCCCTCGACTTCCTGGACGCGCCCGCCCGCCTGCTCCGGCTGCTCGACAACCGGATCTTCCGGCTGCTCATGGTTCCCACCCGCACGTCGTTGCGCATCGCGGGCGTGGCCATCCAGGGGTTCCTGCGCACCGTGGGGAAGGTCCTCGGGACCGAGGCGATCGACGACGTCGTGGCCTTCTTCCGCGCCTTCGAGGGCATGGAAGCCGGGTTCCGGAGCCGCGCGACCGACGTCACGGCCCTGCTCGCCGACCCGGGGACCGCGTTCATCCTGGTGACGTCGCCGCGGCGGGACGCGGTCGAGGAAGCCGAATTCTTCTCGACGCGGCTCCGGGAGTCCGACTACTCGGTGGCCGCACTCGTCGTGAACCGGGTGCACCCGGTCTTCGGCGCGCCCCACGACCCCGACGACGACGACGCACACGGCCTGCGGAAGCGTGCGTCCGAGCTGGAGGCACTCGCGGCGGGCGCTGCAGCCGAGATCGCGGCCGCGGCCCGGCGACTCGCCGGGCGCTACGCCGACCTCGCCGACGACGTCGAGCTGGGCCGCCGGGAACGCACGCAGCTGACCGACGTCGCACTGCGGATCGGCGCGCACGCCGTCGCGTACGTCCCGTCGCTCAGCCACGACGTGGTCGACTTCGACGCGCTCACCCGCGTCGCGGACCACCTGCTCGAGCACTCCTCGGACCGACATGGTCCGATCGACGGCGGTGACGGCCCGGAGCGGGTCACCGGCTAGCCTGCCCGGCCGTGACCATCCTCGTCGCCGCCGACGGTGCCTGGATCCGCGAGCAGGTGCGGACCGCGCTCGTGGGCCCCGGACAGACCGTGGTCGAGGTCACGCGCGGCCAGGACGTCCGCGCCGCCGTGCTCGAGCACACACCCGACCTCGTGATCCTCGATCTCCAGATCGCGAACATGGGTGGAATCGCGACGGCGATCGACCTGCGGCTCGAGGCATCGGCGAACCGGGTGCCGGCGACGAAGATCCTCCTGCTGCTCGACCGGGAGGCGGATCGCTTCCTCGCCAAGCGGGCCGATGCCGACGCCGTGCTCGTCAAGCCCTACGACCCGGGCACGCTCCGTCGCACGGTCACGAACCTCGTAGGTGCGCCGAGCACCGTCTGAGCCGGCTCGGGGCGCTCGCACACCGCCCGGGTACACTCGCTGTTCCCCAGCGGGCTGTGGCGCAGTTTGGTAGCGCGCTTCGTTCGGGACGAAGAGGTCCGGGGTTCAAGTCCCCGCAGCCCGACCACGCCGCTCGACCCGACCGCGTCAGCCGACGAGCAGCTCCGCGAGCTGCACGGCGTTGAGCGCGGCCCCCTTGCGCAGGTTGTCGCCCGTCACCCAGAGGTTCAACGTCCGGTCCTGCGACAGGTCCTCGCGCAGCCGACCGACGAGCACCGGGTCGATCCCCGCGGCCTGGAGCGGCGTCGG
>JBKJJI010000269.1:0-10649 GCA_046598115.1 Acidimicrobiia bacterium
TGCACCGATTCCTTGGCGGTACGGCGCGCCCGTCCCTCGGTCTCGGTGACGATGGTCCGCAGATACATGAGCTCGCGCTGCATCAGGGCGAGCTGCTCGTCGACGCCCTCGTTCCACTCGAGGAGCGCGCCGATGTGGGTGACTTGGTACGTCGACTCGGGGATGACCCGGGCCGCTGCCGTGAACCGCTCCTCCACCCGGACGAAGTCGCGGGAGGGCGCGGGGGTCCCGCGCAGGGCGAACCACCAGACGCCGGCACCGATGGTCGCGAGGACGAGCAGGCCGAGCAGCAGCGAGCGGGGCGTGAAGCCCGCGCGGTGGCGACGGTGCTGGTGGTGCGGGTGGTGGCGGGGGACCGGACGTGCCGCCGGCCGGCGCACCGGCTGCAGGGGTCGCCCGTACGCGGGGCGTGCGACCGGAGGCCGCGCGCGGGGAGGTACCGCCACCCGGCCCACCTTAGGGGTCGGGCGGCGCGCGATCGCGGTCGTCGGGGGCATGGTCGTGCCGGGTTCCTCGGGTCGGGTCGGGTTCGAGCGGTCGGTGCGTGGATCGCCGCGCGCGTCGGCCGGCGTGAGAGCGCACGATAGCGAGCCGAACGGGCCCTTGACTAACGTGCGTGTCAGGTTTCGCGAAGCACCCGATCGAGCCCCCCGATCGAGCCCCCCGATCGAGCCCCAGGAGCGTCAGGACCACGATGGACTTCACCTTCTCCGACGACCAGGAAGCGCTCAGGGACGCGGTCCGGTCGCTCCTCGCGGCGGAATCGCCGGGTACGTACGTGCGGGCGATGGCCGACGACGAGCTCGGCGTCACCGACGAACAGTGGCGGACGATCTCCGACGCCGGATGGCCCGGGCTGCTCGTTCCCGAGGACCACGACGGCCTCGGGCTCGGCCTCGTCGACATGGTCGTGGTGATGGAGGAGATGGGCCGCCTCCCGTACCCGGGGCCGTTCTTCTCCTCGGGGGTCCTGGCGACGCTCGCCGCGATCCGGCTGGGTGCGCACGAGCTGCTCGCGCCGCTCGCGGCGGGGAACCAGCGCGGCACCGTCGCGCTGGAGGAGCAGGGGCACGGCGACCCGGTCGACCGCGTGCGTACCCGCGCTCGCCGCAAGGGCGCGACCTGGATCCTCAACGGCGCGAAGCCGCTGGTCCTCGACGGGCACACCGCCGACTGGGTGATCGTGGTCGCGCGGACCGAGGAGGGCCTCGGGTCGTTCCTGGTCCAGGCGGCCGACTGCCAGGCCGTCCCGACGCTCGACCCGACCCGCAAGGCCGCGCGCCTGATCCTCGAGGACACCCCTTCCGAGCCCGTCGGCCGCGCGGGCGACCACACCGCCGACTGGCGGCGGATCGTCGACGACGCGTCGGTGATGCTCGCCGCGGAGCTCGTGGGCGCGTCGGACGCGGCGCTCGCGCTCGCGGTCGAGTACGCCAAGGTCCGGGTGCAGTTCGACCGTCCGATAGCGACCTTCCAGGCGATCCGGCACAAGCTCGTCGACATGCTCCACCGCGTGGAGCTCGCACGGGTCGGGACCCACTACGCGGCGTGGACCTCCGACGTCGACGATCCCGCCCGGGAGCACGCAGCCGCGATGGCGAAGAGCTTCGTGGGCGAGGCCGCCGTCTTCGTGTCGGGCGAGGACATCCAGGTGCACGGCGGCGTTGGGTTCACCTGGGACTGCGACGCGCACTTCTACTACAAGCGCGCGAAGCAGAACGACGCCATGCTGGGATACCAGGGGTGGCACCGCCAGCGGCTCTCCGACCTCGTGCTCTCGCCTGCCTGACGTGACCGACGTCGGTTCGTCGCTCGCCGACGCCGTCGAACAGCATGTGCACGCCGGCGACTCGCTCCACCTCGTCGTGGGCCACACCCGATGGTCGGCGGCGGCCCGGGAGGTCGTCCGGCAGTGGTGGGGGCGCGACCCGGGGTTCGAGCTCGTCATGCTCTCGCTGTCGAGCCTCGGTGCGTTGTTCTTCCACGGCGGGCTCGTGCGCAGGGTCGTCACCGGCTACTCGGGCGACACGTTCCCGAACTTCACGCCCAACCCGCACTTCGCCGGTGCCTACGCGCGGGGCGACGTCGAGGTGGAGCACTGGTCGTTCCTCGCGTTCGCCCAACGGCTCGAAGCAGCCGCACGCGGTCTCCCCGCGATCTCGACGCGGTCGATCGCCGGCTCGTCGATGGAGCACAACGAGGCCTTCGCGCGCGTCGACACCCCGTTCGGCGAGGTGGGGTTGCTCGCACCGCTCGTCCCGGATGTCGCGCTGCTCCATGCACCGGTCGCCGACCGGGCGGGCAACGTCGCCGTGCACCCCCCGCTGCTGGAAGGGG
Organism: Acidimicrobiia bacterium; assembly: GCA_046598115.1. Taxonomy (GTDB): domain Bacteria; phylum Actinomycetota; class Acidimicrobiia; order IMCC26256; family PALSA-555; genus DASUAO01. The sequence continues at coordinate 2,338 of JBKJJI010000269.1, forward strand.
TGTGGGGGGCGCTGGCTGCCCGTCGTGGCGCCGTCGTCACCGTCGAGCGGGTCGTCGACGACCTGAGCCGGTGGTCGCACCTGGTGCGGATCCCCGCCCACCGCGTCCTCGCCGTGTGCGAAGCGCGGATGGGCGCGCATCCCGGCGGGTTGTTCACCGGCGATCTCCCCGTCGACGGCTATGGCGAGGACTACGAGTTCTGGGTCGAGGCGCGTGCCGCGACCCGCAGCGACGACTACGACGAGTGGATCCGGCACTGGGTGCTGGAACCGGAGGACCAGGACGCCTACCTCACGCGCCTCGGGGAGCCGCGCGTCGCCGCGATGCGGGCCAAGGCCGCCGAGGAGTCGTGGCGCGACGACGAGGCGGCCTTCGTCCCCGACCTCGACGCAGCGCCGAACCGTTGGGAGCGCGCCGCGGTCTGGGGAGCGCGGCTGCTCGCCGAGCGGGTCGTCGCGATCGACGCGACGGCGGTGCTCGCCGGGGCCGGGGTCGCGAACCTCGCCGCGTGGCTCGCCGTCGAGCAGGCCCGAGCGCAGGGGAGCAGCGTGCAGCTCACTGCCGAGATCGGGCTCTTCGGCTACGAGCCCACCCCCGCCGATCCGTTCGTGCTGAACCATCGGAACTTCTGGGGTTCGACGATGCTCAACGACGCGTCGACCGTGCTGGGGGGCCTCGTCGGGGGTGCCGGCTCGACCACCATCGCGTGCCTCGGGGGAGCCCAGGTCGACCGGGTCGGGAACATCAACTCGACCGAGATCCCCGATGGGCCGTTCCTCGTCGGGTCGGGCGGCGGGAACGACGTCGCGTCCGTGTGCAGCGAGGCGATCGTCGTCGCGCTCCTCACACCCCAGCGGACACCCGACGTGTGCGGCTACATCACGTCGCCCGGACGAGCGGTGCGCGCGCTGGTCACCGATCTCGGGATCCTCGAGAAGGACGACACGGGCGAGCTCGTGCTGACGGCGATCCCGGCCGGGCCCGAGACCGTCGAAGCGCGCGTCGCCGCCGCGCAGGAAGCTTGCGGATGGGCGCTCCGGGTCGCCGACGAGGTGCGCGACCTCGATCCGCCGACGGCCGACGAGCTCGCGCGGCTGCGGGGCTGGGACCCGAGGCAGTGGTTTCTCCGGGATCGCTGACGACGTAGCCTGCGCCCGATGGACCGGGACGGGATCGGAGCCAGATGAGCGAGGCCAGATGAGCGAGGCCGGATGAGCGAGGCCAGATGAGCGGGGTAGCCCTCTCGGGCGTCGAGAAGCGCTTCGGCGACGTCGTGGCGGTGGAGAGCTTCTCCCTCGACGTCGCGGATCACGAGTTCCTCGTGCTGCTCGGCCCCTCGGGGTGCGGGAAGAGCACGGTGTTGCGGATGATCGCCGGCCTCGAGGAGCCGACCGCGGGGACGATCACGCTCGGCGAGCACGACGTCACCGATGTGGAGCCGAAGGACCGCGACATCGCGATGGTCTTCCAGAGCTACGCGCTCTACCCGCACATGACCGTCGCCAAGAACATCGAGTTCCCGCTGAAGACCCGGGGCGTCCCGAAAGAGGAGCGCGCCGCGCAGGTCGACGAGGCGGCACGGGCGCTGGGGCTCGGCGAGCTCCTCGACCGGAAGCCGTCCGAGCTCTCGGGGGGCCAACGGCAACGGGTCGCGCTCGCCCGAGCGATCGTCCGGCGCCCGCAGGCGTTCCTGATGGACGAGCCGCTCTCGAACCTCGACGCGAAGCTGCGGGTGCAGACACGCGCCGAGCTGATCGAGCTGCAGCGACGGCTCGAGGCCACGATCATCTACGTCACCCACGACCAGGTCGAAGCCATGACGATGGGGCAGCGGATCGCGATCATGGACCGCGGCATCCTCCAGCAGGTCGACGCACCGCAGGCGGTCTACGACAAGCCGGCGAACCTGTTCGTCGCCCGCTTCATCGGCAACCCGCCGATGAACACCCTCGAGGGCGACCTCATCGGGAGCGGCTCCGAGGTGTCGGTGCGCCTCGATGGGCTCTCGATCCCGCTTCCAGCCGACCTCGCGGCCGCCGCGACTCGCGCCTCCCTCACGCGCGTGGTCTTCGGTGTCCGACCGGAGCACCTGGAGATCGGTGCCGACGGGATCGTCGCGGCGAAGGTCACGGTGATCGAGGCGCTCGGGCACGAGCGTCACCTCGTCTGCCGCGTCGACGACGGTCAGATGGTCATCGTCCGCCAGGCCGCCGACGAGGTGCCGCCGGTCGAGGGCGAGACGATCCGGCTCACCGCCGAGCCCGGGCAGGTCCACCTGTTCGACGCCGCGACGGGGCAGCGGATCGAACCGTGACGACCCCCGCCGACCCGCCGGTCCCCTCGCACGTGGAGCCCGACGCGGTCGCTGCCCTCGTCCCCGGCGCCCCGTCGGCACCGCCGAGGCGTCGGCGGGCGTCGCGTCGCCGACGCGAAGCCCTGCTCGGGCTGGGGCTCATCGTCCCCGCGGTGCTCATCTTCGGCGTCTTCATCTTCTACCCGTTCCTCAAGAACTTCGAGCTCGCGCTCTACCGCACCGCGCCGTTCCCCGGACTCCCCGACACGTTCGTCGGCTTCGACCAGATCCGGGACGTCCTCAGCAGCAACGACTTCTGGAGCAGCCTCTGGGTGACGGTCCTGTTCGCGGTGCTGACTGTGCCCGTCGGGCTGTTCCTCGGCTTGGGGCTCGCGGTGCTCGCGCACCAGAAGCTCCGAGGCATGGCCATCTACCGAACGATCTTCTCGTCGACGGTCGCGACGTCGGTCGCGGTCGCCGCGGTCATCTTCGGCACGCTGCTCAACCCGCAGGTGGGGCTGCTCCCGTGGCTGGGCGTGAACCCGAGGATCCCGTTCCTCGAGAACCCGAACACCGTCCTCGGCGTCTTCCCGATCGCCCTGGTCGCGGTGGCCGTCGCCTCGATCTGGCAGAACCTCGGCCTCAGCTTCATCCTCATGTCGTCGGGACTGCAGGCAGTCCCCGACGACCTGCTCGAGGCCGCCGAGGTCGACGGAGCCGGCGCGTGGTCGCGCTTTCGCGACGTGACCCTGCCGATGCTCTCGCCGACGATCTTCTTCGCGGTGATCGTGGGCGGGATCTTCGCGTTCCAGACGTTCGGTCAGATCGACCTGCTCACGAGCGGTGGACCGGACAAGAAGACGAACGTCCTCACCTACTCGATCGTCTCGACCTTGCGCGACCAGAAGGACTCGGGGAAGGCCGCGGTGCTCGCCATCGCCCTGTTCGTGGTGACGCTGAGTCTCACCTTGTTCCAGCTGCGCTTCCTCGAGAAGCGGGTGAACTATGAGCGCTGAGGTCCCGGTGCTCGACGGGCCGGCACTCGACGAGCAGGCGCTCGAGGCATCGGCGCGCGCGGACGAGCTGCGGCGTCGTCGCCGGCGACGGGTGCTCGGAACCTTCGGTCGCTACACGCTGCTCAGCGTGCTCGCCTTCCTCATCCTGTTCCCGATCTACATCACCGTGGTGAACTCCCTGCTCACCCCGACGCAGATCGCGTCGCGTCCGCCGACGCTCTTCCCGTCGAACCCGATCTGGGACACGTACTCACGGGCCTGGAGCGACGGGCACTTCGGCGACTATCTCAAGAACAGCTTCATCACGACGACGATCATCGTCGTCGCCCAGCTCGTCACGTCGATCCTCGCGGCGTACGCGTTCGCGTTCCTCGAGTTCCCGTTCAAGCGGACGCTGTTCGTCGTGTTCCTCGCCACGCTGATGGTCCCGTTCGAGGTCACGATCATCACCAACCTGACCACGGTCGTGGACCTCGGTCTCTACGACACCTACGCCGGCCTCGCGATCCCGTTCCTCGCCACCGGGTTCGGGGCGTTCCTCCTCCGCCAGTCGTTCCTGCAGCTCCCGAGGGACCTCAAGGACGCGGCCGCGCTCGACGGCTACGGCCACATGCGGTTCCTCGCTCGGGTCGTCGTGCCGCTCTCGCGTCCCGCCGTCGCGGCACTGGGGGTGTTCGCGTTCCTGTCGGCCTGGAACCAGTACCTCTGGCCGCTGCTCGTGACCAAGGACGACCGGCTGCGGACGGTGCAGATCGGGCTGAAGCAGCTCCGCAACACCAGCATCGACCAGATCAACGTCACCTTCGCGGGCGTCGTGATCGCCGTCCTTCCCCTGGCGATCCTGCTGCTGTTGTTCCAGAAGCAGCTCGTCAGGGGCCTGACTGCGGGCGCAGTGAAGGGTTGATGCCACAATGTCCGACGTTCCCCCCGATCGAGGAGTCCCCATGACCCGTCATCGCAAGCGCCTCGCCGGGCTCGTCGTCGCGATCGCCGCGGCCGCGATGCTCGCCCTCCCGACCGTCGGCGCGGGTGCGACGGTCCCGAGCCAGGGTGCGAACCAGAAGTGCGACCTCGGCGCGCTGAAGAAGGCGTCGGGCGTCACCGAGATCACGTTCTGGCACTCGATGGCCCGAGCCAACGAGGAGACGCTCGTCCGGCTCACCGACCAGTTCAACGCCTCGCAGTCGAAGGTGAAGGTCACGCTGGTGAACCAGACCAGCTACGTCGACACCGCGCAGAAGTACGTCGCCGGCCTCTCGACGGGCGATCTTCCGGACCTCGTCCAGATCGAGGACACCGGGCTCCAGCAGATGATCGACACCCAGTCGGTGCTCCCGGTGCAGTCCTGCATCAAGGCGGACAAGTTCAAGACCAACGACTTCGTGAAGCGGGTCATCGACTACTACACGGTCGACGGGACGCAGTGGGCGATGCCGTTCAACGTGTCGAACCCGGTCCTCTACTACAACAAGCTCGCGTTCGAGAAGGCCGGACTCGACCCCGACGTCGCGCCGAAGACGCTCGACGAGATCAAGTCGTTCTCCCAGAAGCTCGTCGACAGCGGCGCCGTGAACAACGCCGGCTTCGGGCTCAAGACCGACCCGTGGTACCTGGAGCAGTGGCTCGCCAAGGCCGGCAAGCCCTACGTGAACAACGGCAACGGACGCAAGAGCCGCGCGACTGCGGTTGCGTTCGACACGAAGCCCGGACTCGAGATCTTCACCTGGATGAAGGACATGGTCGACGGGGGTCTCGCCGCGGTGAACAACGACGAGGGATCGAGCAACTTCGACAACCTTCTCGGCATCGGTGCCGACAACCACGCGATGACGATCGACAGCTCCGCGTCGCTCGGAACGGTGACCCAGGTGCTCAGCGGCGGTGGCTACCCGAACGTGGAGATCGGCGTAGCGCCGATCCCGGGTCCGGTCGGCAAGGGAGGCGTCCTCGTGGGCGGTGCCTCGCTCTACATCTCCAACAAGTCTGCGCCTGCCAAGCAGGCTGCGGCGTGGGAGTACACGAAGTTCCTCACCGACTCGGAGACGCAGGCCGAGTGGGCAGCCGGCACGGGGTACGTGCCGATCCGGAAGTCTTCGGTCGAGCTCCCGGCGATCACCGAGCTCTGGGCATCCCAGCCCGAGTACAAGGTCGCCTATGACCAGCTGATCACCGGCACGAACAACGTCGCCACGGCCGGACCGGTGATCGGTGACTACAAGGGTGTGCGCGACGAGGTGCGGACGGCCGAGCAGTCGATGTTCACCCAGGGCGTGTCGCCCAAGGCCGCGTTGAAGGCCGCGAAGCAGAAGGCCAACGCGGCGATGAAGGAGTACAACAGCCGCATCGGGGGCTGAGGGCCCTTCGGCCCTACCGGATCGAGGCGGGCGTCGGAGAGGATCCTCTTCGACGCCCGCTGTTCCGCGTCCCTTGGGAGGATTCGTGCATCATCCGCTCCGACGGCTCGGTTCCCTCGTCGGTGTCCTCGCACTCGTGCTCGTCGCCGTTCCCGCTGCGTCGGGCGCCGGTGTCGGCGTCCAGAGCGGGGGAGACGCGTGCCCGGTCAAGGCGCTGAAGAAGGGCGAGCCGGTCGAGATCACGTTCTGGCACCAGATGACCGCCGAGAACGAGGTGGTCCTCCAGGCGCTCGTGGCGCAGTTCGAGGCTGAGCACCCGGACATCACCGTGCGCCTGGTGAACCAGACGACCTACGTCGACCTCTTCGAGAAGTACACGGCGGGGCTCGAGACGGGTGACCTGCCCGACCTCGGACAGTTCGAGGACACCACCATCCAGCAGCTCGTCGACAGCCAGAGCACGATCCCGATCCAGTCATGTGTGAAGGCCGCCAAGTACTCGCTCGGCGACTTCCTCCCCCGGACGCTGGCCTTCTACACGACGCAGGGCACCCTGCGGTCGATGCCGTTCAACATCTCGAACCCGGTCGTGTTCTTCAACCGGACCGCGGTGGAGGCGGCGGGCATCGACCCGGACTCGCCGCCGGCGACCTTCGAGCAGCTGCGCGAGTACAGCCAGAAGATCGTCGACGCGGGTACGGCGCGTCACGGGATGGCGCTCCATGTCGAGCCGTACGTGAACGAGTTCCTCTTCGCGAAGTCGGGTCTCGAGTACGTGAACAACGGGAACGGGCGCACGGCGCGTGCGACGAAGTCGGTGCTCGCCTCGAAGGGCGGCGTGAAGATCTGGACGTGGTGGCGCGACATGGTCGAGTCGGGTCTCGCCGTGAACACCGGCGCGACGCCCGGGTCGACCGACCATCTCTTCGCGCTCGGAACGGGCGATGCCGCCATCACGTTCGAGGCTTCGGCCGCGCTGGGGCCGGCCTACGCCGTGCTCAGCTCGGGCCAGTTCCCGGGCGTCGAGCTCGGCGTCTGGCCTCTGCCGGCACTGAAGCCCGGCGGCGGCGTGCCGGTCGGCGACGGCTCGCTGTGGATCCCCAAGTCGTCGTCACCGGAGAAGCAGGCGGCTGCGTGGCAGCTCGTCGACTTCCTCAGCGACCCCGGCCAGGTCGCCGCGCTGTCGGTCGGCAGCCAGGGCGGTTACATCCCCACACGGCGATCCGCGCTCGACGACCCGGCCCTCGATGCGTTGTGGGCCGAGCGTCCATTCCTGCGGGTCCCGTACGACCAGCTCGCGGCCGGGCCGAACAACGCGACCACGGCGGGTCCCGTGATCGGCGACTACCAGGGTGTGCGCGACGCCGTCCGGGACGCGTTCGTGCGCATGCTCACCCAGGGCCTGGCGCCGAAAGCCGCGATCCGTCAGGCGCAGGACGACGCCACGAAGGCGATCCGCGGGTACAACGAGCGCGTCGGCGCCCAATAGGGGAAGCCGGGTAGCGGCCGCGCAGACGAAGTCCGCGGTCGCCGAGGTCAACGCTGGAGGATGACGACCGCGGCGTTGGCGCCGCGCCCGACCGTGTGTGCGAGCCCGGTCGTGGCGCCCGCGATCTGTCGACTGCCGCTCCGCTCTCGCAGCTGGTCGGCGAGCTCGACGACCTGGGCGAGCGCCGACGCGCCCAGCGGCTCGCCGCGTGAGAGCAGTCCGCCGCTCACGTTCACGGGGAGGCGGCCGTCGGGCATCGTCGCCCCGGCATCGACGAGCGCGCCGGCGCCGCCTCTCGTGCAGAGGCCGAGCTCCTCGTACGCGAGCAGCTCGCGAGCCGCGTCGGTGTCCTGACACTCCACGAGATCGAGGTCGTCGGGGCCGATCCCTGCTTCCTCGTACGCCGCCGTGGCGGCCAGGGTGCTCGGTGGCGGGATCGCCCCGTCGTCGATGCCGCTCAGGGGGGTGGCCTCGCCGAGGACGGATCCGGGCAGGTGGGATCGGAGCACCGCGGCCTGCAGCCGTGGGGAGCCCTTCGGCGCGAGGTCGGCGCGACGGAGGACCACCGCGGCCGCCCCCTCGTTGGGCGAGCACAGCATGAAGAGGTGCAGCGGCTCGCAGACGAGGCGCGACGCCATCACGTCGTCGACGGTGACGCCTTTGCGGAACATGGCGATCGGGTTGTCGACACCGTTCGTGCGGTTCTTCACGACGATCTCGGCGAGGTGCTGCTTCGTCACCCCGGACTCGCGCATGAGGCGCTGGGCCCGCAACGCGAAGTACGCCGGGGTCGCGGCGAGTCCCGACTGCTCGCGCCACGGCTCGAAGAACGACGAGCGGATGATGCCGCGCGGCATCTTCTCGATCCCGAAGACGAGCACGGTGTCGTACTGCCCCGCCCGGATCGCACCGGCCGCGAGCATCAGCGCGGCACCGCCCGACGCGCATCCGGCTTCGATGTCGACGATCGGGACGCCGGTGAGGCCGAGGGCACCGAGCACCTTGTGTCCCGCGGCGACGCCCGAGTACACGGTCGCGCAGAACGCGGCCTGGAACGACGGGTTCCCAGCCTCCTCGAGTGCGGCGCGCACGGCGGTGACGCCCATCTCGGCACCGGGATGCATCCGTTCGGTCGCTTCGACACGACCACCGTGACCGAG
>JBKJJI010000125.1:0-8088 GCA_046598115.1 Acidimicrobiia bacterium
GTCGTTCGTCGACATGCGCCCTGGCGCCTACGACATCGACCTGCGGATCAACGAGATGGGCGCCAACCGGATGCTCGGCTCCATGTGCTACCCGTCGTTCCCGCAGTTCACCGGCCAGCTGTCCGCCCGTACCGCCGAGGCCGACGCCGACCTCGCGCTCGCCCTCGTGCAGGCGTACAACGACTGGCACATCGACGCGTGGTGCGGGGCCTACCCCGGCCGGTTCATCCCGCTGGCGATCCCACCGCTGTGGGACCCCGACCTGATCGCGGCCGAAGTGCGCCGAGTCGCCGACAAAGGCTGTCACGCGATGACGTTCTCCGAGAACGTCTCGTACCTCGGGCACCCGAGCATCCACAGCGACTACTGGGACCCGTTCTTCGCGACCGCCGAGGAGGTCGGCACGGTGCTGTGCTGCCACATCGGTTCGTCGTCGCGGATCGTGCTCACGGCCGACGACGCGCCGATGGACGTGCTCATCACGCTCTCACCGATGAACATCGTGCAGGCCGCGGGCGACATCGTGTGGTCGGCCGCGACGAAGAAGTTCCCGAACCTGAAGTTCGCGCTCTCCGAGGGTGGCATCGGCTGGGTCCCCTACTTCCGCGAGCGCGTCGACAGCACGTACGCGAAGCACCGCTACTGGACCGGCCAGGACCTCGGCGCGCGCACCCCGAGCCAGGTGTTCGACGAGCAGGTCGTGCTCTGCTTCATCGAGGACCCGACCGGCGTGAAGAACCTCGACGACATGAACCTCGACATGGTCTGCTGGGAGTGCGACTACCCCCACGCCGACTCGACGTGGCCGATGTCGCCCGAGACGTTCCTCAAAGAGGTCGAGCCCGCGAACCTCGACGACGCGACGATCAACAAGATCTCGCACGAGAACGCGATGCGGATCTTCGACTACGACCCGTTCTCGGTCATGCCTCGCGAAGCGTGCACCGTCGGTGCGCTGCGGGCCAAGGCCGGCGACTGGGATGTGAGCATCCAGTCGCGCGGGATCAAGGCCAGCGCGACGAAGGCGATCGACCTGCAGAAGTTCTCGGGGGCAGGCGAGGACTGATCGTCGGCCTTACGCCTCGCCGAGCCGCACGTCGGGAAAGCCGAACACCTCTGCGAGGTGCGGCGCGTCGGCAGTGCGGGCGAGCGAGTGGTAGCGACGATGCGCGAACTTCCAGCGGACATCGGTCCGGACGTAGAGGTCGTGGTAGACGCCGAACGCGTTGTTCCACTCCCCCGAGTCGGCCTCGGTGCGCAGCTCACACATGTACATCCGGGCCGTGGCGCGATCGGGATCGTCGGCCACGCCGATCTCGATGACCGTGTTGAGCACGACGAACTCGAAGAAGCCGAACCGCTCGATGGCGCCGGCGATGAACGTGCCGAGCGCGTCCGGCCCGTCGAACACGTAGGGCTCGGCGGTGCGGGTGTCGACCTCGATGCGGGCGTCCGGGAGGAAGAGGTCGACGAGCTCGGTCCAGGCCCGACGGCTCACGACGTCGGCATACGCCGACTGGAGACGTTGGATCGCGAGGACGTCGACAGCCTCGGCGATCGAGTCGCCCAAGACCGCGCGGCTCATGTCAGCCGGTGAACTTCGGTACCGCCGAGACGGCGACCGAGCCCACGGTGTAGGTGATGACCACGCGTCCGCTCCCGGTGTTCCCGCCGATCGCCAGCCCGCACGCCGAGGTCACGCAACCGTTGACGGGCGGTGTCGTGTGCACCGCGGGAGCGAGGACGACGCCGATGGCGCCCACCCTGGTCATCCCGCGTCGAACACCCACGAACCGCTCCTCCGCCATCGAACCACGACAGCGTACTGATCGGCCCGTTCCGGTGCCGGTCCGCGTCAGCCCCGGCTGCCTCAACCCCTGCGGTACCGGCGCACCGCGAGCCAGGTGAAGGTGCCCACGATCACGACCCACCAGACCGCGAAGTGCCACAGCGCCGTCCCAAGGTGGACCTGGCTCACCCGGAACAGCACGTCGTCGCCGAGGGCCAGGCCTCGGGCGGAGTCGATCGCGGCGGTGACCGGGTTCCATCGCGCCACCGTTTGCATCCAGTCGGGGAGCCGCTCGATCGGGGCGAACGCCGAGCTGGTGAACGTGAGCGGGAGCACCGGGATGAACAGCGCGGACTGGACAGCCTCGGGGTCGGCGACCCGCAGCCCGACGTAGCCGGAGAACGCGCTCAGAGCGACGCCGAACAGGATGATGACCGCGATGAGCCCGAGCGCACCGGCGATGCCGGTGCGGATGTCGAACCCGATCACGAGCGCTGCGAGCACGAGCATCACGGCCTGGATCCCGAGGCGCAGGCTGTCACTGACGGTCCGTCCCACGAGGAACGCCGACCGCGCGATGGGGAGCACCCGGAACCGGTCGATCATCCCCGACTCGAGGTCGTACGCGATGCCGACGCCCGAGCCCATCGACGCGAACGCCACCGACTGCACGAGCACCGCCGGCACGACGAAGTCGCGGTAGTCGAGACCCGACCCGATCGTCGCGACCGCGGTGAACACGTAGGCGAACAGCACGAGCTGCATGAGCGGCTGGATCGTCGAGAACACGATGAGTCCCGTGCTGCGCATCACGCGCCGGAGGTTCCGCTGCGCGAGCAGCCAGGTGTCGAGCGCGACGCGACCGGGTGGCAGGGCGGCGCGCGCCTCGGCCGTGCGGGTGTCGGTGGGCCTCGCGACGGTGGCCATCTCAGGTCTTCGACCGGGCGCGGCGAGGTTGCGGTGCATCGGGCCGGGGCTCGTCGGCCATGTGTCCGGTGAGCCCGAGGAACACGTCGTCGAGCGACGGTCGGCGCAGCCCGAGGTCGTCGAGTGCGATGCCCTCCCGGTCGAGTGCGAGCACCGCCTCCACCAGCGCGCTTGCGGCACCGTCGGGTACCGGCACGTGGATCGTCCCGAGGTCGTCGTCGACGATGATCTCGCCGTGGGGGACGGCGATCTGGCCGTCGAGCAGGGTCGCGACGCGACGGGCATCGCCCCGCTGGCGCGCGAGGAGGTACACGACGTCGCCGCCGATCATCGCCTTCAGCTCGTCGGCCGTGCCCTCGGCGATGATGCGGCCACCGTCGATGACGCTGATCCGGTCGGCGAGGTGGTCGGCCTCCTCCATGTACTGGGTGGTGAGGACGATCGTCGTGCCGCCGCCACGCAGCTCGCTGATGACGTCCCACAACGCCATGCGGCTCCGGGGGTCGAGCCCCGTGGTCGGCTCGTCGAGGAACAGGACCGCCGGTGCGACCATGAGGCTCGCACCGAGGTCGAGACGCCGGCGCATCCCACCCGAGTAGGTCTTCAGCAGCCGGTCGCCCGCGTCGACCAGGTCGAACACCTCGAGCAGCTCGGCGGCGCGCTCGCGCGCGGCGGCCTTGGAGAGCCGGCCGAGCCGGCCCACGAGCACGAGGTTCTCGCGGCCCGTGAGGTCCTCGTCGACCGCGGAGTACTGGCCGGTGAGGCCGATCACGCTCCGCACGAGCTGCGGCTGGGTCGCGACGTCGAACCCGGCGACCCGCGCGCGCCCGCCGTCGGCCCGCAACAAGGTGGTGAGGATGTTGATCGTGGTCGTCTTGCCCGCGCCGTTGGGCCCGAGGAGACCGGCGATCGTCCCCGCCGCGACCTGGAAGTCGACCCCGGCGAGCGCCTGGAAGTCGCCGAAGCGCTTCTCGAGGCCCTCGACGACGACGCCCGCGCCGCGTTCCCCCGCATCGACGCTGGCATCCTCGACCCTGGCATTCGGCACGGGAGCGAACCTAGCCCCACCGGCGACGGCGCCCCTACGCTCGCCCCATGGCGGCCGTCAAGCCAGACACCGATCCGGACATCGGGAAGCCTGTCGTCGAAGAAGTCGTCGCGGCGCTCGACCGCGATGGCTACGCGATCGCCGAGGGTGTGCTCGCACGCACACGCGCGCACGCGATCCGCGATGAGCTCCGGGACCTGCTGGAGCCCGTCCCCAACGGTCGCAACGACTTCGAGGGCTTCGTCACCCGACGGTTGTACGCGCTCTACGCCAAGACCCGCGTGCTCGACGACCTCACCCTGCATCCACTCGTGCTCGGTGCGCTCGAGCGCGTGCTCGGACCGCACTTCCAGCTCAGCGGACCGACGGGCATCGACATCGGGCCGGGCGAGGTGCAGCAGGTGCTCCATCGCGACGAGGACATCTACCCGGTGCCCCGTCCGCATCCCGAGCTCGTGGTGAACGTGATGTGGGCCTTCGACGACTTCACCGAGGCGAACGGTGCGACCCGCGTCGTTGCCGGCAGCCACCATGCCATCGAGCCACCGCCCGCCGATGCGCCGCTGCAGTTCGCGGAGATGCCCGCGGGGTCGGTGATGCTCTACCTGGGATCGTTGTGGCACGGCGGCGGGGCAAACCGCACCGAGCACCCCCGGCTCGGCGTCGCGATCGAGTACGTCGTGAGCTGGCTGCGCCCGCAGGAGACGCACCTGCTGGCGGTGCCCCTCGAGGTGGCGCGCACGCTCCCGAAGCGGCTGCGCGAGCTGCTCGGCTACGACGTGTACCCGCCGTTCCTCGGCTACGTCGACGGACGGCACCCCGACCGCGTGCTGGGGCCCGGGCCACTCCCCGCCTGATCAGGCCGCCTGATCAGGGCGGCTGATCAGGGCGGCTGATCGGGGCGGCTGATCAGGGCGGCTGATCAGGCCAGGCGCGTGGGTGGCACCGAGGCGAGGCCGCCACCCGCGAGCTCCCGCACCGCGGGGACCGGGTCCGGGTCCGCGAACGTCTCGGCATCGCGGTAGTCGGCGGGGCGCCCCGTCGGGTCCGTCACCCACCACGAGGCCTCGAGTGCGATCCCGTTCGGGTCGTGGAAGTAGATCGAGCGCATGATGCCGTGGTCGACGACCTCGGTCACCTCCGACCCGGCCGCCAGCAGGCGCTTGCGGACCAGCTCGAGCGCGTGCTCGTCGGCGACGTTGAACGAGAGGTGGTCGAACTGGATCGTCCGGTCGGGGCGGGCCCCGGCGGGCTTCGCGAACGTCTCCATGCCGGCGATCTCGAAGAACGCCACCGTGTTGCCGTCGGCCATCTCGAAGAAGTAGTGGCGCATCGGCCCGGCCATCAGCGTGGCGGTGACCCGCATGCCGAGGACGCCGGCATAGAACCGGACCGTGGCATCCATGTCGGGCGTCACGAGCGCGAGGTGGTTGATCCCGCGCCAGACCGGGCCCTCGGGGAGATCGTCGAGGACGGAGGCGGTCGGCTTCGGCGCTGCGGCCATGGTGGACTCCTGTCGGGTGGCCGGCCTGCGGACACTCGGCCGGGTCTCGTTCGCTCCATCGTGCAACATGTCGCCGCCCGTCGGCATGCCCGTCTCGCACGAACGCTCCCGCGGCCAGAATGCTGCGGTGCTGCCCCTCCTCCGAGCCGCCCACTTCCCCCCGACGGTGGCCGTCACCGCGGTGACGACCGCCCTCGCCTTGTCGGCCGGACGCGGCGGGGGCTCGGTCTGGGTGGCGCTCGCCGTGCTCGCCGGCCAGCTCTCGGTGGGGTGGAGCAACGACTACCTCGACCGCGAACGGGACCATGCGACCGGGCGCGCCGAGAAGCCGATCGTGGCCGGAACGGTCGCGGCTGGCACCGTGCGACGCGCCGCGGGGGCCGCGCTCATGGCGTGCGTGCCGCTCTCGCTGCTCTCGGGTTGGCGCGCCGCGCTGGTGCACCTTGCCGCCGTGGGGCTGGCCTGGGCCTACAACGCCGTCTTGAAGCGGGGTCCGCTGAGCGTGCTCCCCTACGCGGTCGCGTTCGGCGTGCTCCCCGCATTCGTCACCCTCGGCCTCCCGGGCCACCCGTGGCCCCCGCTCTGGTCCATCGTCGCGGCCGGGCTCCTCGGGTCCGGCGCGCATCTCGTCAACGCGCTCCCCGACCTCGACGACGACCGCGCAGTCGGCATCCGGGGTCTCCCGCACCGACTCGGACACGACCGCTCGCTCGTCGGCGCGGCCCTGCTCATGGGCACCGCGGTCGCGATCGCGGCGCTCGCGCCGGGCGACGGTGCGGATGGCGGGACCATCGCCCTGCTCGGCGCCGCCGGCGTCGGGGTCGCAGGCGTTGTCGTCGCCGGGCTCCGCCACCGGGAACGAACGGCATGGTCGCTCACGCTCGGCGTCGCCGTCCTCGGCGTCGCGCTGCTCGTCGTCCGCGGACATGCGCTCGCGTGAACCGCTTGCAGCACATGACGTCGGCGACGGGAGCATTGCCAACCGGCGCCCACCATGCTGTGATCACCGGGGTGAGCACCGGACGGCGCGTCGGCGACCTGGCCTCAGCACTCGGGAATCGCGAGCTCCGCCAAGCCCTCGTCTCGAAGCCGCTCGCGGTGTTCATCGACTACGACGGGACCCTGACGCCCATCGTGGACCGTCCCGAGCTCGCCCAGCCCCTGCCCGCCACTCGGGCGGTGCTCGCCGACCTCGCCGAGGTGTGCGTCGTCGGGATCATCAGCGGTCGCGGCCTCGACGACGTGCGCGCGATCGTCGGGGTCGACAATCTCTGGTACTCGGGGAGCCACGGGTTCGATCTCTGCGACCCCGAGGGACGACGCTTCGAGCGCGAGGACGGCGGCGAGCTGCTCGACGCCCTTGCCCACGCCGCCGACGAGCTCGACCCTGCCGTCGCCGCGATCCCCGAGGCGTGGATCGAGCGCAAGCGGTTCGCGATCGCGGTGCATTTCCGCCAGATCGACGACCGCCACATCCCCGACCTCGAGGCGGCCGTCGACAGCGTCGTCGCCGACCACGCGGCGCTGCGCAAGACGGGCGGGAAGCGCATCTTCGAGGTGCGCCCCGACATGGAGTGGGACAAGGGCGCCGCGCTCTGGTCGCTGTTCGAGCGGGCCGGCCTCCACACGGCCACGGCGCTCCCGATCTACCTCGGTGACGACGAGACCGACGAGGACGCGTTCGCGGCGATCGACGGCACCGGCGTCGGGATCCTGGTGGCCGAGGACGAGGACGACCGCACGACGGCGGCCGGCTACCGGCTGCGCGACCCCGACGAGGTCCGCGTCTTCCTTGCGGACCTCGCGGGTCGACTCTCGCGCGGCGCCTGACCGGCAGGCGCTGCGGTTCAGGCCTTGCGGCCCAGGAACGCCGCGAGCTCGTCGGCCGCGGTCGCGCCCTTCGGGGCCTCCTGGACGGGACCGAACGGTGCGCCTTCGGGACCCCGGAACGCGTCGGGGATCGACGCCTTCGCCCCCTCGAGCAGTGCCGCCGCGAGCTCGGGCGCGAGGTCGGTCGACTGGCCCGTCGCCTTGGCGAGGTCCCAGCCGTGGGTGAACGCATCGGTGGTCGCCAGGCCGAGGAACGCTGCGCCCGGGAACGTCCCGAACGGGAGCTTGATCATCTTCTCGAGCGCGCCGTCGGCGCCGAACGCCGCGACCGCCGCGTTGGCGCCCTCGTCGAACGACGCGAGGTAGTCGCCCGACGCGAAGTCGGGGAGGTCCGAACCGTCGTCGTCGGTACCGCCCTCGTTGACGTTGGCTGCGAACCAGTGCGTGCCGCCCACGATGTGGTTGATCAGCCCGCTCACGTCCCAGGTCGCACACGGCGTCGCGTCGCCGAGCTGGCTCTTCTGGACGTTCGCGAGGACGCCCCTCGTAGAGTCGAACGCCTGTTGCAGTCCTTCGGTGCTCAACGGAGCCCCCTTGGTGCTGACACCCGGAACCCCGGTGGCGCGACCCTACCGATCCTCCCGCGCCCCTTCCAGCGGCACCGCCCGGGCCGTACCGCCCAGCCCGCGACCTGCTGGAATGTCGCCGTGGCCGAGACCCCGCTCGTCGTGAGCTTCGACATCGACGGCACCATGGCGTTCGGCCAGCCTCCCGGCCCGATCATGGTCGGGTTCGTACGGGCGGTCGCCGCCGCCGGCCACGTGGTGGGCTCGGCCTCGGACCGGACCGTCGCCGACCAGACGACGCTCTGGGCCGGCCATGCCGTGGCGGTCGACTTCGTCGGGGGCAAGCACCACCTCCACGAGGTGCGGGCCCGGTTCCCGGCGGCCGTCCGGTACATCCACCTCGGCGACACCGATGTCGACGCGC
>JBKJJI010000014.1:0-5685 GCA_046598115.1 Acidimicrobiia bacterium
GCGAACCCGGCGACGAGCGCAATCGTGGCGAGCGCGGTGACGGTCCTCCGGCGTCGGGACCCTGATTGCATGGGCGTCACCGTAGGCGGGACGGGCGGCGGCCCGCGGCCGATTCGGGCCATGATCGGGCCATGTCCGAGCACCTGCTGGTCGACGACGCGGGCGGCGTCCGCACCATCACGATCGATCGGCCCGAGGTCCGCAACGCGATGAACGCCGCGATGCGGACCGAGATGCGGGACCTGTTCGTCGCGGCCGATGCCGACGAGTCGGTCGCCGTCGTGATCCTCACCGGCACTGATCCGGCGTTCTCCGCGGGCGTCGACCTGAAGGAGCTGCGAGCCCGGCCTGCGAACCCGGGCGCGGAGCAGCCCCCGGCTCCAGTGACAGACCCGGCTGCACCGATCCGGGAGGCGAGCACGCCGTTCATCGCGGCGGTGAACGGGGTGTGTGTGACCGGGGCACTCGAGATCGCGCTGGCGTGCCACGTGATCGTGGCGTCGGAGCGGGCCACCTTTGCCGACACCCACGCCAAGGTCGGGCTCGTCCCCGCGTGGGGGATGAGCGCGCTGCTGCCCGAGGCCGTGGGACGGCGCAAGGCGCTCGAGCTGTCGATCACCGGCGCGTTCATCGACGCGGCCGAGGCGCTGCGCATCGGGCTCGTGAACCAGGTGGTGGCGCACGACGCGCTCGTGGGCACAGTGCGGGAGATGGCCGCCACGATCCAAGCCGCCAACCCGGTGTCGGTCCGGACGATGCTCGAGCTCTCGCGCCGCGGCGCCGGGTTGCCGCGCGACGCGGCGCTGCGCCTGGAGACCGACACGATGGAGGCCTGGCGCGCCGAGCGGGGGCGCTAGGCCGACTGCGCGGCGTCCGCGTCCTCGATCCACCGGCGCCGCGGGTCGCCCCGCTCGTCGGCGATCGGGAGGAGGTGGTCGAGCATCGTCTCGCAGATCTCCCGGAGCTGGGTCTGCTGGGTGGCGGAGAGCCGGTCGAAGAGGTGGGTCCGCACGCTCTCGACGTGCTTCGGCGCGGCGGCCTCGAGCGCAGCGAGGCCCTCGTCGGCGAGGATGGCCATCCACCCCCTGCGGTCGGTGGGGCAGGCCTCGCGACGGACCCAGCCGAGCTCCTCGAGGCGGGCGACGGCATGCGACAGCCGGCTCCGGGTCGATCGGGTGGCGACGGCGAGATCGCTCATGCGACGGGCCCGGCCCGGGGCCTCCGAGAGCATGACGAGGATGTCGTAGTAGCCGAAGGGCATGTCGGCGTCGCGCTGGAGGTCGCGCTCGAGCTCCTCCCAGAGGAGGCACCACCAACCCCCAAGGAGCAACGCCATGACTGTCATCGAGAGCACGACCGGCATCCCCGGCTACCTGGCCGGCATCTGGGCCATCGACCCGACCCACTCCGAGGTCGGCTTCAGCATCCGCCACCTCATGGTGAGCAAGGTGCGGGGCCGCTTCGCCGGGTTCGCCGGGTCCCTCGTGACCGCCGACAACCCGCTCGCCTCGAGCGTCGAAGCCACCATCGACCTCGCGTCGATCGACACCGGCAACGACGACCGCGACGCCCACGTGCGGGGCGCTGACTTCTTCGACGTCGAGGCCCACCCGACCATGACCTACCGGTCGACCGGCGTGCGGGGCGACGGCTTCGTCGTCGACGGTGAGCTCACGCTGCGGGGCGTCACCAAGACCGTCCCGCTCGCGCTCGAGGTGCACGGCTTCCTCGCCGAGTCGCCGTTCGGTGACACCCGCGTCGGCTTCACGGCCACGGCCGAGATCGACCGAAACGAGTTCGGGATCGAGTTCAACTCACCGCTCGACGGCGGTGGTGTGCTGCTCGGTCAGAAGGTCCAGGTGACCCTCGAGATCGAGGCGATCAAGCAGTAGCGGGTCTGCGGCCCTCGGGTCGCGCGGCACCATCCCCCGACGGAGGGCCGGCGCCGCGGCGTCGCCCTCCGTCGTGCCCGAACCGGTGCTTGGGACTCATGGCGGGAGGTGCGGGACCTTCGTCCCTGGGATCGCCACGCCCGCGCACGGAGGATGAGGTATCCCGCCGCAGGTTGCGGTGTGCGACGCCGTCCAACCAAGGGAGACCTAATGCAACGTCGGACCCTCGACTTCCTCTTCAGCATCGGGGGCATGTTCCTCGCAGCCCTCCTGCTCGTGCTCGGGCTCGTCATGACGAGCAACGCGAACTTCGCGAGGAACTACGTCAAGGACCAGCTCAGCGAGCAGAACATCGTCTTCAAGCCGGCGGAGTTCCTGAAGCCCGAGGAGAAGGCGGCGTGCGTGGTCGAGAACGGGGGCAAGCCGCTCACCACCGGCAAGCAGGCCGAGTGCTACGCCAACGAGTACATCGGGGTGCACGTGAAGGCAGTTGCCGATGGCAAGACCTTCGCCGACCTCGGAACGCCCCAGCGTGAGCTGCAGGCCAAGGTCGACGAGGCCGAGACGGCCAACTCCGCCGACCTGGCGGACCTGAAGGCCGACCTCGCGGCGATCACCGTCCAGCGCGACACGCTCTTCAAGGGCGAGACCCTCCGTGGGCTCTTGCTGACGTCCTACGGCTTCAGCGTGTTCGGGGACAAGGGCGCACAGGTGGCGACGGTGAGCTACATCGTGGCTGCGCTGCTGTTCCTCCTCTCGATCGCGGGGTTGGTCCACGCGGTCAAGACCCCCAAGGACGAGGCGTTCGCACCCCCGTCCACTTCCTGACCCACCCCCGCCGGCGCTCGTGCGCCGGACCGACACGGCGACGGGCGGCGGATCCATCGAGGATCCGCCGCCCGAACCGTTCGCGTCCAGGCCGGCCCGGTAAGAATCGCACCATGCAGTTCTCGATGATCTTCGAAGCACAGATGGCCGACGCCTCCCCGGCGAACGAGCGGCAGGTGATCGCCGACTGCGTCGAGCAGGCCGTGTACGCCGAGGAGATGGGCTTCGACCGCATCTGGGCCGTCGAGCACCATTCGCTCAAGTGGTACGCGCACATGAGCGCGCCCGAGGTGTTCCTCACGTGGGTCGCCGCGAAGACGTCGCGCATCCGCATCGGGCACGGCGTGGTCTGCATGCCGTTCAACTACAACCACCCGATCCGCGTGGCCGAGCGGGCCGCGATGCTCGACGTGCTGTCGGGCGGGCGCCTCGACCTCGGCGCCGGGCGGGGCGCCACGCTCCAGGAGATGTCGGCGATGGGCGTCGACCCCGACCGCACCTACGCCGAGGTCGAAGAGGCCCTGCGCATGCTCGGCGTCATGTGGCGGGGCGAAGACGGCGAGGGGTTCCACTGGCACGGCGACCTGCTCCAGGTGGCCGACCACCCGATCCTGCCCCGGCCCGTCCAGATGCCCCACCCTCCGCTCTTCCTCGCGTGTACCAAGCGCGACACGGTGGCGCTTGCCGCGGAGTACGGGATCGGTGCGCTCGTGCTCGGCTTCGCCGGTCCCGACGACGTCGCCGACCTGCACCGGATCTACGACGAGACCATCGCGGCCCGATCGGGGAAGCGGTTCGTGTCGTCGCAGGTGAACGACCACTTCGCCGCGCTCTGCCCGACGATCGTGCTCGACGACGCCGAGCGTGCGCTACGGGTCGGCATCCGGGGCCAGCGGTTCTTCGCCGAGGCGATCTCGCACTGGTACGGGAGTGGGCCCGCGCCGTCGGCCGGCGAGGACCACGCCGACCAGATGGCCGCGATGGAGCAGTCGAAGGACCGGATGGTCGCCAAGCTCCACGAGATGGAGATCCCGGTGCGGCCGGCGTCGACCGCGACGTTCAACGTGGTCGAGCACGCGTACGGCGACTGGCGCGACGCGATCGCCTACGTGGAGCGCCTGCGCGACGCCGGCGCCGACGAGATCATGGCGCTCGTCCAGATGGGCACCGTCCCCCAGGCCGACTGCATGGAGACGATCCGCCTCTGGGGCGAGAAGGTCATCCCGCACTTCCGCTGATCGCGCCGGGTCGTGGCGGCCAGCTCTTCGTGTTGGCGCCGGGGAAGGGTCGCCGGGACACCCCGCGCGACGCCAGAACGGGGGTGCGGTCGATTGGAGTCGGGTTGGGGGGCCGTGGGTAACGTCGGCGGATGGCTGACTACGTGATCCCCGAACCGGAGCCCAAAGAGATCGACGAGAAGCTGTCGATCGAGCTCCGCCACATGTCCGAGCGAGCCGTCCTCAAGGGCCGCCCGTCGGGCGACGAGAAGTGCGTGAACTGCCGCTACTACCTCGAGAACACGGCAGAGATCTCGTACTGCTGGCACCCCGAGCTGCGGATCCTCGTCGGCGACGAGTGGTGGTGCCAGTGGTGGGAGGCCATCCCCGAAGGTTGACCGCCGGGTCATTCGAGTCACGGCACGACGGTCGCCGACGTTTCGGTGACGAGATCGGCCCTTGCGTTGGTTCTTGTGCCCGATCAGGCCCCCATGAGGGCGCGATGCGTCACGAGAACGGGGGAAGGGCGCGATGGGTCACGAGAACGCCGCTAGCGGGCGAGCTCGGCGAGGAGCAGGGCCTCGCTGCGGATGAGGCTCCGGAAGTCGCCCAGGTGGAGGCTCTCGTCCTCGCCGTGGATGCGGCTTCCCGGGTCGCCCGGACCGAGCAGCAGCGCCGGGATGCCGCCGAACGCCTCGGCGAACGGGCCGACGAACGGGATGCTCCCGCCGACGCCCATGACGACGGGCGCCTTGCCGAACCCGGCGGTGAGCGCGGCGATCGCGGCGTCGAATACATCACCGTCGGGTTCGCACGCCCAGGCCGGCGCCATCTCGCCCGGCTCGAACTTGAACTCGAGCCCCCATGGCGTGCGCGTCTGCAGGTGGGCGCGCAGGCACTCGACGAGGCGGGCCGGGTCCTGGCCCGGGGCGACACGAATGCTGATGCGGGCCGTCGCCATCGCGACGATCTGGTTCGACGAGCCTTCGACCGGGTGCGTGTCGACGCCGATGACCGTGAGTGCCGGGCGGTACTAGAGCCGCTCGAACACCGACCGGGTGGGCTCGCCCGCGAAGTCGACACCGGGGCGCAGGCCCCAGGCGCGGCGCAGGCCGTCGGTGCGGTCGGGGATCGCGTCGAGGCGCGCCTGTTGCGCGGACGTCGGTGGTTCGACGTCGGTCCAGAAGTCGTCGATCGCGACGTCGCCCCGCTCGTCGGTCAGGCTCGCGAGCATCTTGGCGAGGGCCATCGCGGGGTCCGGCACCACACCACCCGCGAGGCCCGAATGCACGGGGCCGTCGAGCGCGCGCACCGTCACCGTCCCGCTCGCGAGGCCGCGCAACGAGGTGGTGATGCCGGGCGTGCCGACGCTCCAGTTGCCGGCGTCGGCGAGGACGAGCATGTCGGCGCGCAGCTCATCGGCCTCGGCTGCGAGGAGCGCGCCGAGACGGGGAGACCCGATCTCCTCCTCGCCCTCCACCATCACCTTCACGTTGCAGGGGAGTGCGCCCGCGGTGTCGAGCCACGCCCGCACCATCGCGCCGTGCGCGACCGCGCCGGCCTTGTCGTCGGCGCTGCCGCGGCCGTAGAGGCGGCCGTCGCGCTCGACGGGCTCGAACGGGTCGGAGGTCCACCGGTCGACGTACCCAGGCGGCTGCACGTCGTGGTGTGCATAGAGCAGGAGGGTGGGCTGGTCGTCGCCGGCATGGAGCCAGTCGGCGATGACGCACGGCGGCGCGCCACCGGCG
>JBKJJI010000311.1:0-4855 GCA_046598115.1 Acidimicrobiia bacterium
CGACGACGAACGCGACTACCGGTGCGCGTGCGAGCCCGAACACCGCGAGGAGCGCGGCGAACGCGAGGAGGGCGGGCCGGATGAGACGGGCCTTCGCGACGCCTGCGAACAAGGTTCCGACGCTGATGGCACCGATCGCGGCGCCGAGCCCGAAGATCGCGTAGAACGCGCCGTACTCGACCGATTTCGGCGCGATCCCCAGGTTGTCGGCGGCGATCACCGGCATCAGTCCGACGAACGCCAACGAGCCCAGCGAGAGCCAGACGAGGATCAGCAGGATGCGTCGCATGAGTCGGTCGTGGTACACGACCCGGAAGCCCTCACCCAGCCGAGCGAGCACCCCCGCTCCACTGACTCCCTGCGGCCTGTTCGGGTGGCGCACGAGCAAGAGCGCCACCATCGCGAAGACGTAGGTCAGGGCGTTGATCCCGAAGACGGGCGCGGCGCCGATGGCCGCGTAGACAGCGGCGCCGATGGCCGGACCGACCACCCGCGAGAGGTTCATCTGCACCGACTGGAGGGCCACCGCGCCCGGGAGGTCGCGGCGCGGCACGAGCGTCGGCAGGATCGAGCTGAGCGCCGGTGCACCGAGTGCGTTGCCGATCCCGATGACGAGGACGCAGAGCACCAGCAGCACCTCGCTCGGGTGCGACGACGTCACGAGCAGCGCGAGCACGACCGAGAACACGAGCTGCTGGACCTGACAGGCGAGCAGCAGCCGACGACGGTCGACCACGTCGGCGAGCACCCCGCCGACGTTCGAGAGGAGGAGCAGCGGACCAAGCTGGGCGAAGAAGAGGATCGCGACGTAGGTCTCGGAACCCGTCAGCGTGTACCCGTAGGCGCCGAGGAGCACGTTCTGCATCCACGTGCCGATGTTCGAGGCGAACGTCCCGGACCAGACGACCCGGAAGTCGCGGTGGCGTAGCGCGGCTCCCGCGGTGCCAGGTGCGAGCGTGCGGTCGCCGTCGACATAGGCATCGGTCGCGTCCTCGACCCCCGGCTCGTGCGTCGACATCCGGCCGAGGCTATGCGGCACCGTCCCGTCCGACGCGCCCGATCGCGGTCGCCTCCACGGGCTCGTCGAAGCCGGCGACGACCACGCTTCCGACGGCCGTGCGCGCGAGCCCCGCGTGCTCGGCGCGGGCAGCGAGTGCGCTGCTCACAAGCACCTGACCCGGATCCGCCGCACGGACCAGCCTCGCTGCGAGGTTGACCTCCTCGCCGTAGAAGTCGCCGTACCCGAGGACGAGGTCGCCGAACGCCAAACCGCCGCGCACCGTCCCGAGCCGCGGGTTGCGCTCGACGGCGTCGAGCACCGCGAGCGCCGTCTCGCAGGCGGCAACCGGGTCGGGGTTCACGAACATCACCTCGTCGCCGATCGTCTTGACGACTCGTCCCCCGCGCGCCGCGACCACCTCGATGGCGTCGCGCTCGAACCCGCCCATCGCCTCGGCGAGCTCCGCGGGACCGAGGCTGCGGTTCAGCGAGGTCGAGGCGACGAGGTCGAGGAACCCGACCGCATAGGTCGCGGTGCGGGTGTCGCTCGAGCGGGCCGCGACCGACCGCCGCACGGCAGCACCGATGTGGTGGAAGAAGAGGATGTCGATCGTCCGCGGAACGCCATCGGGCGAGAGGAGGATCGACGACGCCAGCTCCCCGACTTGGGCCCGTTCGAGCTCGGTGAGCTGCCCCTCGTCGAAGCGGCTCGCGGCGCCGATCCCGAACACCGCCATGGCGGAGTCGGCGATCGACGCCATCGCGGCCCCGATCGTCCGGGTGAACTCGAGCGTGGGACCCTCACCGAAGATCGCCGCCCCCTGCGCGAAGAGCGAGAACACGTCCGCGTCTTCCGCTCGGAACGCCGCCACGTCTGGCTCGATCACAGGGAGCCCGGCGGCCCGGATGACTCGTTCGACGACATCGAGCTCGACGTCGGCCGCGACGGCGACGTCCCGCGAGCTCACGAACGGCCCGCTCGACCGCCGCACCAGCTCGATCACGAGCCGTTGGAGCGTCGATGAGTCGTTCGCGGTCGTCAGGTCCTCGATCGTCGCGCCGAGCCCGTCGAGGTATTCGAGGAGTGCCAGCCGCTCCGCGGCCCCGGGCGCATCGGGGTCGTAGAGGCCCGCCGCTGCGAACGCGCCCGTGTCCATGCCCAGACGCTAGGCCGATTCCGCGAGGTCGCCACTACGCTTGCGACCCGTGCCTCACCGCCGTTCGTCCTCGTTCGCGACCGTGGTGGCATGCGCGCTCGCGCTCGGCGCGTGCAGCGTCAGCGCCGATGCCCGACCCACCCTCGGCAAACGGGGCGCCTCGGTGGGCGTGCCCACCACGACGGCGCCGGCGTATGCGAGCACCATCGCCACACCCATCGGTGCTGAAATCGCGGTGCACGCGGAAGCGGATCGCTCGAGCGCATCCGAGCAGTACCCGAACCCCTGGCCGCTCGACGACGATCCGGCCCACGTCGTCCCGCAGGTGTTCCTCGTCGTCGACCGGCAGGGTCCGTGGGTGCAGGTGCTGCTCCCGGTCCGCCCGAACGGCACGACCGGCTGGGTACGCTCCCGCGACGTGCGCCTCACGCAGAACAACTTCCGGATCGTCGTAGAGCTGGGCGCACACCGCATCACCGTGTACGACGGCGATGTCGTGATGCTGGAGGAGCCCATCGCGGCCGGGAAGCCCGAGACGCCCACACCGGTCGGCAGGTACTACCTCCGAGTCCTCCTGCAGGCGCCCGACCCGAACACGGTGTACGGGCCGTATGCGTACGGCCTGTCGGGCCACTCCGACGTCCTCACGACCTTCAACGGTGGCGACGCCGAGCTCGGGATCCACGGCAACAACGACGCGTCCGTCCTGGGCACCGATGCGTCGGCCGGCTGCGTCCGCATGAGCAACGACGGCATCACGCGGCTCGCCGGGATCCTCCCGCTCGGCACGCCCGTCGAGATCCTGGCCTGAGCCCGGAGCCGGCGGTGACCGATCTCCTCACGCTCGCCGAGGAGCTCTGGGACGGCCGCTCCCGCTACCACCCGTTCCGCGACGTCGGCGAGCGTTGCGAGGTCGCCGACGGCACGCTCTTCGTGCACGGTTTCTCGAGCTCCGCGGTCATCGACACCGGCGACGGCCTCGTGGTCGTCGACTCCGGATCGATCGCGATGTCGGGCGCGATCCATGCGTCCGTGCGCTCATGGTCAGCCAGCCCCGCGCACACGGTCGTCTTCACCCACGGCCACATCGACCACTGCTTCGGGGTCGAGCGCTACGACGCCGACAACGACCGGCTCGGGCTCCCGCCACCCCGCGTGATCGCCCACCACGCGATCGCCGACCGGTTCGACCGGTACCGCGCGACGGCGGGGTACAACGGACTCGTCAACCGGCGCCAGTTCTCGCTCCCGGACTTCGCGTGGCCCACCGAGTACCGGTACCCCGACGAGACCTACGTCGAACACCGCGTGTTGCGGTTCGGGGACGAGGACGTCGAGCTGCACCATGCGCGGGGTGAGACCGACGACGGGACCTGGGTCTGGATCCCCGCCCGCCGGGTGCTGTGCGCGGGCGATCTGTTCACCTGGGCCGCGCCGAACTGCGGCAACCCGCAGAAGGCGCAGCGTTACCCGGCGGAGTGGGCCGCTGCGCTGCGGACGATGGCGGCGCTCGACGCCGAGGTGCTCCTCCCCGGGCACGGGCTCCCGATCGTGGGCGCGGCCAGGGTGCGCCAGGCCCTGTCGGAGAGCGCCGAGCTGCTCGAGCACCTCGTCGCGGCAGTGCTCGAGCTGATGAACGCCGGCGCCACGCTCGACGACGTGCTGCACTCGGTGCAGCCGCCGGCCGAGCTCCTGGAACGCCCGTACCTGCGCCCGGTCTACGACGACCCCGAGTTCGTCCTGCGCAACCTGTGGCGCCTCTACGGGGGCTGGTACGACGGGAACCCGGCCCGGCTCAAGCCACCGACCGATCGAACGTTGGCGGCGGAGGTCACACAGATGGCCGGCGGCGCCGACGCACTCGTCGCCCGTGCGCTGGCGATCGCCGACGCCGGCGACCTCCGCCTCGCCGCGCAACTCGCCGAGTGGGCCGTGCAGGCCGAACCCGACGCCCGGCCCGCCCACGACGCGCGGGCCGACGTCTACCGGCGTCGCGTCGCCGAGGAGTCATCGCTCATGGCGAAGGGGATCTTCGGATGGGCCGCCTCCGAGTCGGAGCGCCTGCACGACTGACGGCCCGCATCAGGCGTCAGGCATCAGGCATCGGGCCGACGCACGACGCGATACGGTCCGCGACCTATGCAGATCGACGGATCGAACATCCTCGTCACCGGAGCCTCGTCGGGCATCGGCGCCGCGCTCGCACCGATGCTCGCCGCGCGCGGCGCGACCGTCGGGATCGTCGCCCGGCGCGAGGAGCGACTCGAGGCCGTGCTCGCGCAGTGCCGGGAGCAGGCGCCCGCCTCCCGCCTCTGGGCGGCCGACCTCGGTGACCTCGACGCGGCCGAGCGGGTCGCCACTGAGGCATGGGACGCGTTCGGCGGCCTCGACTGCCTCGTGAACAACGCGGCGATCCCGAAGCGGATGCCGGTTCCCCGCCTCACCACCGACGAGGTCGACACTGTGATGCGGATCAACTTCACCTCGCCGATCCGGATGACGATGGCGCTGCTCCCCCGCTGGCTCGAGCGTGACTCGGGCTGCGTCGTCAACGTGTCGTCGATGGGTGGGCGCATCGGGATCGCCCACGAGGCCGCCTACTGCGCGTCCAAGTTCGCGCTCTGTGGGTGGAGCGAATCGATGGCCATCGACCTGCACAAGACGGGGATCGAGGTGAAGCTCGTGCTCCCGGGCCCGAT
>JBKJJI010000326.1:0-2674 GCA_046598115.1 Acidimicrobiia bacterium
GGTCTCGGCCGCGTCCGCACCGGCGATGATCAAGGTCGCCGAGCCGCTGCAAGCGCTCAGTGACATCGCGCGGTGGGCTCGCGACCGGATGCACGACACGATCGTCGTCGGCGTCACCGGCTCGGCGGGGAAGACCGCGACCAAGGATCTGACCGCGGCTGCGATCTCACCTGCGATGCGCGTGCACGCGAGCCCGGCGTCGTTCAACAACGAGGCGGGGCTCCCGCTCACGCTGCTCGGCGCGCCCGACGACACCGACGTCGTCGTGGCGGAGATGGGCGCACGGTTCGCGGGGAACATCCGGGACCTCGCGGCGATCGCGCGACCCCGGGTCGGGATCGTGACGCACGTCGGATGGGCGCACGCCGAGCACCTCGGGGGCCGGGCCGGGATCGCCGCAGTGAAGGGCGAGCTCCTGGAGGCGCTGCCGGGCGACGGCCTCGCGGTGCTCAACCGTGCGTGCGACGCGACCCCGTCCCTCGCCCAGCGGACGTCGGCCCGGGTGATCACGGTCGGTCGGACCCCCGATGCCGACGTGGTGATCAGCTCGGTCACCCTCGACGACGAGCTCCGTCCGGGGTTCGCGCTGTCCACCCCGTGGGGCTCGCTCTCGACGGTGCTCGACCTGCGGGGTGAGCACCAGGTCGAGAACGCGGCGATGGCGGCCGCCGTTGCACTCGAGCTCGGGGTGGAGCCCGGAGCCGTCGCCGAGGGGCTGGCGCGGGCGCGGGGCGCGGTCCAGCGAATGGAGCTGACCCGAACGCCCGACGGCATCGCGGTGGTGAACGATGCCTACAACTCGAGTCCGACGTCCGCGGTGGCCGCGATCCGCTCGCTCGGTCGCCTGGCCGTCGACGGCCGACGGTTCGCGGTGCTGGGCGAGATGCTGGAGCTCGGCGTGCACGCCGAGGCCGCCTACGCCGAGGTCGGGGCCGCCGTCGCATCGAACGGGATCGACGTCCTGGTCGCGGTGGGCGACGCGCTCGCGCCGCTCGTCGCCGCCGTCGATCTCGCCTCCGTGACGGTCCACCAGGTGTCGGACGTGGACGAAGCGGTCGTCCTGGTCCGACGCGCGCTGCGTCCGGGGGATGCGGTGCTCGTGAAGGCGAGTCGGGCCGTCGGCCTCGAGCAGGTCGCCCAGGCGCTGGTCGAGCGGGAGCCGGCCACGTGATCGCGCTCCTCATCGCGACCGCCGTCGCGTTCGGGGCGACCGTCCTCGGTACGCCCTTCCTCATCCGAGTGCTGCGCAAGCGCGGCATCGGGCAGCTGATCCGCGACGACGGTCCGTTCACGCACCCGCACGCCGAGAAGGCAGGCACCCCCACGATGGGCGGGATCGCGATCGTCGCCGGGGCGACCCTCGGGTACCTCGTCGCACACGTGCGCACCGACCAGCTCAAGTTCGCGCGCACGGGCCTCACCCTGATGTTCGTGGTGATCGGGCTCGCCGCGGTGGGGTTCGTCGACGACTACCTCGGTGTGCGACGGGGCCGCAACCTCGGCCTCCGCAAGCGCGGCAAGACCACCGGCCAGGTGCTCGTCGCCTCCGGGTTCGCGCTCCTGGCCCTGCAATGGGTCCACGTCTCGACGAAGCTCTCGTTCACACGCGCGCTCGACCTCGACTTCGGCATGTGGATCTGGTTCGCGATGGCGGTGGTCGTGATCTACGGGACCTCGAACGCCGTCAACCTCACCGACGGGATGGACGGTCTCGCCGCGGGCTCCGCGACGCTGGTGTTCGCGGCGTTCATGGTCATCGCGTTCTGGCAGTTCCGCCATCCGGCCCAGTACGGCGTCGCGCCGGCGTCGGCCGTGGATCTCGCGATCGTCGCGGGTGCGCTGGCCGGTGCGTGCGGTGGCTTCCTCTGGTGGAACGCGGCCCCCGCCCAGATCTTCATGGGCGACACGGGCTCGCTCGCGCTCGGCGGCGCGATGGCCGGCCTCGCCCTGCTCAACCAGACGATCCTGCTCCTCCCGATCCTCGGCGGCCTCTACGTCATCGAGACGCTCTCGGTCATCGCCCAGGTGATCTCCTTCCGGGGGTTCGGCCGACGCGTCCTGCGCATGGCCCCGATCCACCACCACTTCGAGGTGAAGGGCTGGCCCGAGTTCACCGTGATCGTGCGCTTCTGGCTCTTCGCGGGCGCGTGCGCGGTGCTCGGCCTCGGCCTGTTCTACGCCGACTTCATCAACATCCCCGGGGCGATCGACTGATGCGCACGGTCGTGGTGGGATCAGCGATCACCGCGGCGTCGGTCGTGCGCCACGTGGTGGCGTCGGGCGGTGAGGTCGTCGTGCTCGAGGACTGGCCCGACACCATCGCAGGATGGTCCGAGCGTGCCGAAGGCCTGCGTGCGGCCGGGGCCGTCGTGGTCGAGTCGCCGTCGTCGGCACAGCTCGCGGCGGAGATCGAGCACGCCACGCAGCTCGTCCCGAGCCCGGGCGTCCCCGAGCGGCATCCGGCGATCGCGCTCGCGATCGAGCACGGCGTCCCCGTACGGTCCGAGATCGAGCTCGCGGCCACGGTCGCCGCCGCGCGGGCGAACCCGCCCCTCCTCGTGGCGGTGACCGGGACCAACGGAAAGACGACCGTGACCACGCTGACCGCGTCGATGCTCGAGGCATCGGGGGTGCGGGTCGCCGCAGCGGGGAACATCGGCATCCCGCTCCTCGA
>JBKJJI010000334.1:0-3816 GCA_046598115.1 Acidimicrobiia bacterium
CAAGGCGAAGGCATGCGACGCGGCCAGGGGGATGCTCCCGGCGGCGACGCTGTCGAACGTCGGCATCTACGGGACCGGGCAGGCGTTCGAGGCGCTGCTCCTGCGCATGCGGGCGCATCCGCTCCCCGAGGCGCGCGCGTACTCCGCGTTGATGCTGGACGAGCTCCGCAAGGTGATCCCGTCGTTCCTCACGCGCGTCGACCGGCCCGATCGTGGCGTGGCCTGGTCTCGGTACCTGGAGGAGACGGCGACCGCCACCGAGGCCACGGTGGCGAAGATCTTCCGCGACGAGTCGAGCGAGCCGCGGCCCGCGGTGACGCTCACCGACTTCGACCCCGAGGGAGAGGACAAGGTGATCGCGGCGATCTGCTACGCGCACCTCGAGCTCCCCGACGACCAGCTCCTGGCCCTCGTGCGTCGGCTGGGGACCGACGAGCGCGTCGCCATCCTGCGCGCGTACGTGGGCGAGCGGATCAACCGTCGACACAAGCCAGGGCGTGCCTTCGAACGCACCGACTACCGGTTCGACATCGTGTGCGACTACGGCGCGTTTCGCGACCTGCAGCGACACCGCATGCTCACGATCGAATGGCAACGCCTCACACCCCGGCTGGGATACGACCACCCGGCTGCGATCACCGATGCAGGCCTCGACGATCTCTTCCAGGATGCGATGGGCCGTTCGGCTGCGCTGCACGACGACCTCGAAGGGCAGTTCCCGATCGAGGCGTCGTACACGGTCGCACTCGCGTACCGGATCCGGTTCGCCATGCAGATGAACGCCCGCGAGGCCATGCACATGCTCGAGCTGCGAACCTCGCCCCAGGGGCATCCCGCGTATCGCGTCGTGGGACAGGAGATGCACCGGCTGATCGCCGAGCAGGCCGGCCACCGTGCACTGGCCGCCGCGATGATCCACGTCGATCACGACGACCACGACCTCGAGCGGCTGGCTGGCGAGCGCGCCGCGGCCGCGCGGCGAGCGGGTCTCGATGCAGCCGGGGCCCGGGAAGAGAGCGAGCTCGCAGGATCCTGAATGCGGGGATCTTGCATGCGGGGATCCTGACCGGTGCCCGCGCGCTTGACAGCGGCGGCTCCATCGGGCGTACTTGTGGGCCCGGTGCCGATGGTTCCCGATGGTGCTGCGAAGCCCATCCGGACGGTCGGAGGCGGGACGCGGGACCCAGGAGACCAAGTAGAGAACGCTGCAATAACCCGCCTGCCCGGCAGGCCGGGCCAACCAGTGGCCCCAACGGTCTCCTGGGTCTCCGCACCCCGGTCGCCCCACCCCGGTCCCCCCACCCTGGTTCGGGGCGCCCGGCGGTGCGCCGGGGGATGCGACGAGCGGTAGCAGGGAACATTCCGGTACCAGCCCGCGTTGAGGCTGCGGCGAGGCCGCAGCACCTTCTCCGGTGCCCGAACAACAGGGCGCCCGGCGTTATGCTCCGGCCCTTGATGCGGCGACTCGCGCCGCGGGAGCATTGATGAGCGACGACACACTTCAAGACGACCTGGACGAGCAACTCGACGAGGAGCTCGACGACGATCTCGACGATGACCTGGACGACGTCGATGGCGACGTTGCCGACGTTGCCGACGTCGCCGCCGTGCCCGATGTCGAGGCGGATGTCGAGGCGGATGTCGAGGCGGACGTCGTCGCCGAGCCTGCCGCACCGAAGGCCAAGCGCCGGGTCAAGAAGGTCGATGACGAAGACGAAGCCGACGGTGACGACCTCGACGAGGAGCTCCATCCCGACGACGTCGAGACACCGCTCGACGCGCTGCTGAAGGAGAAGACGGCCAGCGCGACGATGGCCGACGACGAGGACGAGCTCGAGGACGACGAGCCCGACGGCGACGAGCCGGTCGAGGGCACCGGGCGGATCCAGCCCCGGCGGGCCTCGGAGTTCCACTGCTCCTCGTGCTTCCTGCTCCTGCCGCGCAGCCAGCTCGCCGACGAGGAGCGGATGCTCTGCCGCGACTGCGTCTGACGGCAGGTCGCCGACCGCTGGTCGCCCTCGGCGCCGGAGTCGCGCTGGCGCTGGCGTTCCCACCGGCCGACGTCGGCGTCCTCGCCGGCGTCGCACTGGTGCCGCTCCTGTGGTCCTGGCGGGGGGCCTCGCCGGGGAGCGCCGCGTGGAGCGGGTATGTCTTCGGCCTCGGGTTCCTCGGATCCGTGCTGTGGGGCCTCCATCACGTCGGCTACCTCGGCTACCTCGCCGTCGTGTTGGTCGCGGCCGGTGCGTACGCGACCACCGGCGCGATCGTCGCGGCGCTGGCGCGGCGGGGGGTCGCGTCGCCGCTCGTCACCGCAGCCGTCTGGGTCCTGCTCGAGGGGCTGCGCGTGCGCTGGCCGTTCGGGGGACTCGCATGGGCGGAGGTCGGGAGCGCCTTCCACGACGTCGCGCCGGTGCGGGCACTCGCCGGGTGGGGCGGGGTCGCGCTCGTCTCGTTCGTCGTCGTGGCGTGGAACGGCTTGCTCGTCGACCTCGTGACGGCACCACGGACGGACGGCCGGGCACGACGTCTGGCGGCGTCCGGGCTGGCGGCCGTGCTCGTGCTCGTGGTCCTCGGCGACGTCGCGCGGGTACAGACGCGTGAGACCGGCAGCCTGCGCTTCGCGATGCTCCAGGCGTTCGGCGACGAGCAGGCGCCCACGACGTCGGCACGTGCCGAGCAGCGCGCCACCGACGCACATCTCGCCCTCGCGGCACGGCTGCGCGGTCGCTACGACCTCGTCGTGTTCCCCGAGTCGTCGATGGTGCGCGATCCCGAGACCGATCCCGCGCTCCGCCAGGCCCTCGTGACCGTCGCCAGCACCCACGGGGCGGTGGTGCTCGCGAACGCCCGGCACCTGGGCGACGGCGACCGGCTGCTCAACGCCAACCTCGCCTACGAGCCAGACGGCCGGCTGCAGGGGATCTACGCGAAGCAGCACCTGGTTCCGTACGGGGAGTACGTCCCGCTGCGCGACCTCCTGTCGTTCGTCGGCGAGCTGCGCCAGATCCCGTACGACTTCTCCCGCGGTTCCCGCACGACCCTCTTCGAGGTCGCCGGCCACGAGATCGGCACCGTCATCTGCTACGAGTCGGCCTACGGAGGGCTGGTCCGGGAGTTCGTGCGCGACGGCGCCGAGATGATCGTCGTCTCGACGAGTGACCGTTCCTACGGCCGTTCGGGCATGGCCGCGCAGCATTTCGCCATGGCCCAGATGCGCGCGGCCGAGACCGGCCGGCCCGTGCTCCAGGCATCGATCTCCGGCGTCTCGGGGGTCATCGACGCCGACGGGTCGGCCCGGGACTTGACCGACCTCTTCGAGGTGACGATCACCGAGGGGCGCATCGCCACGACCAGTGGGTCCACCCCGTACGTCCGGTTCGGCGACTGGGTGCTGCTGGTGAGCGCCCTCGTGGTGGTCGGTGCAGCCGCGGTCGGGGTCCGGCGCCGCTCGCGTGCCTCCTAGAATCGCCGCGTCGAGGAGGATGCCGGTGGCCGACAGCAAGGAACCGATCGAGCGGGCCAAAGAAGCCCTGGTCTACGGGCCAATCGGGCTCGCCATGTACCTGCGCGACACGGCGCCATCGTTCATGAAGGTCTTCGTGGCGCGTGGCCGCGCCGAGTTCGACCAACAGCGACGCAGCGTGGGCGACCAGCTCGGGCAGGCGCGCACGGCGGGCGCCACCGCTGCCGACGGGACCGCGCCGCTCCTCAAGATGGTGGCCGAAACCCTCGATCGGGTTCGTGAGACTGCCGAGGGTGCCATCGGGACCCTGAGCGGATGGGCGGGGGAGTCGGTGTCGTGGTCGCCCGACGAAC
>JBKJJI010000037.1:0-6004 GCA_046598115.1 Acidimicrobiia bacterium
CGAACTGGAAGATCGCGGGCGCACGCAGGAGCGCGGACCGCAACGAAGGCGACCGGTCGGCTCGACGAACCAGGTCGTCCGGCAGCACCACCCGCTCCCGCAAGTCGAGATCGTCGACGACGACGTCGGCAATCCCGTACGGACGGAACCCGGCCCCCGCGACGCCGTCGATGCGCAGGGTCAGGGAGCGCGTCGGCACGGGCGGGAGCTCGACCGTCGCCCGATCCTCCTCCAGCACCGCCGGGACCTTCGTCCCGTCGGAGAGCTCGACCGACACGTGCACGACGCGGAACGGGTCGGGGAAGTCCTCGCTCGGGATGCCGGGTGCGCCCGTGATGTCGACGGTGCGCAGCACACGCGGCTCGCGGAACCTCGCTCGAACCCAATGCGAGCGCGCCGTCAGCGGGCTGACCTTCCAGGCGGTCGCGAGGTCGCCGTCGAACGCGTTCGCCGGGCGGAACTGGGGTTGGGGGAGCTGCGGAAGGCCGTAGTCGCTCGCGACGACTCTCGTGGCGTCGCGGTACCAGGCGACACTCTGCTGGGACGCGTCGTCGAACAGGATCCGGTCCCGGTCCTCGATGGGTGCGGCTCGCGTCTCGAGCAGTCCGCCGCGGCCGGGGGAGTCGCGCAACGGGAGCTTGTTGAACCGGCGCCGGTTCGTGTCGGTCGTGATCGTCGCGGCCCCGCCCCGCAGCAGCCTCGCCAGCTCGCGATCGGTGGCGTCGGCCGCGTAGCGCACCCCACCAGTCCGGTCGAACAGCCCGCCCACCGACAGCCCGGACCACGCATACCCGTCGCCGAGCACGACGAGCGGCGGTGCGACGCTCGCCCGCGCCAGCCCGTCGTAGTCGCGCACCTCGTAGACCTCCACCGGCGGCAGCGAGCGCTCGATGATGCTGGGGACGCTTGGCGCGAAGACGTTCTGGCCCGGTGCGCCGAACGCGTGGACGAGACGCAGCCCCGGGTCCGCCCGTACCGCCTGCATGTCGCGAGGGCGGGTCCGGAACAGGGGCGCCCACTCGAGATCGTTGCGGATCACGACGAAGCGGATGCCGAGCCGGCGAGCGATCGGACCGATCGCGCCGGCTTCGTACCGGCTGCTGTTGACGTACGAGTCGAATGCCGCGATGAGGTTGGCCGCCTCCTCGGTGCCCTGCCAGGTCGAGAGCTGCCCGCGCGCGACCAACCAGCGGTCGAGGTTGGCCTCGAGGATGTCGTCGCCCCCGGTGCTCCCCCACCGGTAGGTCCCGTCGACCGTCGACGGGAGCACGAGCACCCGTCCGTCCCCGGGCTGCGCATCGAGCCAATCGAACGCGGCCGTCCAGTACGACGGGATCTCGTCGGTCCCTTCAAGGGGCGGAAACAGGCGGCCGGCCCAGAATGGGTAGCAGCTGAGCGCGAGCGACCCGCCGACGACGGCGAGCGCGACGAGCCGGAGCAACGATCGCCGACCATCGCCGGGTCGCCGACTGAGCGCCCAGGTCACGAGGCCGGCCGCGGCGACCCCGGCGAGCACGGCGATCGCGAGCGCCACGATGGCGCCGGCCTTGTGGCCGCTCCGCAACGCCAGCACGCCAGGGACCCGCTCGTATGCCCAGAGCAGCGCCCGCCCGTACGGCGTCGACCGACCCACCGGGAACGCCCCGACCATGATCGTGATGCCGAGCACCAGGGCACCCGCGAAGAGCAGACGGGGTCGCCACCGGGAACGCCACACCGCACCGACCGCGAGGAGCGGCGCCACGAACGTCGCGGCGATGACGGGTGTCCAGAAGTAGGAGCCGAACTGCGGTAGGACGACGCCCCGGGAGTCGGACCAGTACGCCAGCCAGAAGCCGAACCCCCGCCAGCTCTCGGACCACGACGACGCGCCGGAGATGTCGGTCGGGGTCTCGGTCACGAGGAGGTTCTCGTGGTTGATCGCGTTGGCGTACATCGTGGTGACCAGGGCCGCCGCGGAGACCACGAGCGTGAGCCCTGCGGCGCGAACCACCCACCCCGCGACCGCGGACCACGACACCCGCCGTTCCACGAGGACGAGGTACGCCGCGGCGGGAGCGATCGGCAGCACCGCGAACACCAGCGCCGGGTAGTTCATGTTCCCGCACACGAAGATGAGCAGGGCGAATACCGCGGCCCACCGCCACGGCTGCCGGCCGGTGGCGCCGAGGAGGAACACGAGCAGGAACCAGGGGGCGAGGCAGTAGCCGAGGTAGAGGTTGCTCGGGAGGAGGAACAGCGCCGAGAAGGGGCCGAAGGCGAAGACGAGCGCGGCCAACCAGTGCTCGACGCCGATGCGCGGGCGGAACCACCGCAGGAGCATCGCGGCGCCCACGCCTCCGGTGGTCACGAGGGTCGCGTGCCACACCCGCTCCGCGATCGCTGGCGAGAGCCCGATCCCGCGGAGCGCCGCGAGGTACGCGGTCGTCGCCGGCCAGAAGTCCCAGCGCATCCGGCCGAGCCCCCGGCTCGGCTCCCAGATCGCGAGGTGCCGGACGAGGAGGCCACCGGGGTCCCGGAAGAATTCGAACCGGTTGTCGCCGATGTACTGGCCCGGCTTGTTCAACAGCAACGTGACGAGCGCGAGCAACCCGATCCCGGCGACGAGCCCCCATGGACTGCGCGCGGCGCGCATCCAGCGTGGCGCGTCGACCCCGGCGGGCTCGACCGGTGCAGCGGTGGTGCTCGTCGGCACGCGGGCGAACTCCTCTGGCGGTGCGTCGATCCCGAGAGGCTATTCGGCTCGGCCCCGAACCTCACCGCGAACCGATCGGGCCCACGAACACGGCATGCCCACGGACCGGGATCGGGCCCCCGCAGCAAGGCCACCTAGCATCGGCGCATGGCTCACCCGACCGACCGCGAGCCCATCCGCGAGCCCGACGGGGCGGCACGCCGGCGTCGGCTGCGGAGCCCCGTGAGCCTCAACCTGATCCATCGGGTGCTCCCCAAGCGTTGGTTCTTCGTGCTCCACGCCTACCGCTACAAGCTCTTCGCGGAACCGGAGACGCGCTTCGTCGAGCAGATGTGCGACAAGGACTCGACGGTCGTCGACGTCGGCGCGTGCTGGGGCTCGTACACCTACTTCTTCGCGAAGGCAGCCCGGGAGGTGCTGGCGCTCGAGCCCAACCCCGACCTCGCGGCATACCTCCAGCGGGTCGTTCCTGACAACGTGACGGTCCGCCACGCCGCCGCGTCCGACACCGCCGGCCGGGCGACGCTGCGCATCCCGCGGCACGGACG
The DNA here is from genome assembly GCA_046598115.1 of Acidimicrobiia bacterium. Classification (GTDB taxonomy): domain Bacteria; phylum Actinomycetota; class Acidimicrobiia; order IMCC26256; family PALSA-555; genus DASUAO01. Next base: position 3,244 of record JBKJJI010000037.1, read on the forward strand.
CGACCCGTTCGCACTCGCCTCGCTGTCGGACGACGCCGAGGACGACGCGTTCCGGGTGGTCGAGGTCGAGACCGTCCGCCTCGACGACCTCGGGCTCGACGACGTCGGGCTGCTGAAGATCGACGTGGAGGGCCACGAGGAGGCCGTGCTCGACGGGGCCGTCGGGCTGCTCACGGGTCGGCGCCCCGAGGTGCTCATCGAGATGGAGGAGCGGCACCGCCCCGGCGTCGTCGCGCGGATCGGTGAACGCTTCGCCTCCTACGGGTACGAGGGGGCGTTCTACCTCGACGGGTCGTGGGTGCCGTTCGAGGAGTTCTCCGTCGACCTGCACCAGGACACGTCGGCGACGTCGGTCAACAGCCGCGAGTACATCAACCTGTTCTTCTTCTCGGCGACCGGACGGCACCGCCGACTCGGCGAGGCGAAGCGTTCCCGGCGAGCGACGACGAGCTGAGGAACCGGCCCGGCGCTAGTGCGCGCCAGGGTTCTCCTGCACCAGCTCGATGAGCGTCCCGAACGCGGCCTTGGGATGGACGAACGCGACGGTCGTGCCGCGACTCCCGGGACGCGGCGCCTCGTCGATCACCCGGTGCCCCTGGGCCTTCACCTGCGCGAGGGCGGCGGCGCAGTCGTCGACGCGGTACCCGACGTGGTGGATGCCCTCACCCTTCTTCTCCAGGTACTTCGCGACGGGCGAGTCGTCGCGGACCGGTGTGAGGAGCTGGACGTAGGAGTCGGCGACCTTGAGCAGCGCCTCCTCGACCCCGTCGGACTCGATCGTCTCGCGGTGCTCGACCTCGCAACCGAAGGTGTCACGGTAGTAGGCGATCGCCGCCTCGAGGTCGTGCACCGCGATCGCGACGTGGTCGATCTCGGTGAGCGTGCTCATACGTCAGCCTCCGTGGCGGCGGAACCGCGTGATCTCGGGGAGCAGCCGCTCACGCATCTCGGGGTTCGTCACGCCGAGCCCCTCCTCCGGTGCGAGCGCGAGAATCCCGATCTTGCCCTCGTGCACGTTGTGGTGCACCTGGTTCGCCGCCTCGGCCGTCTCGTCGAGGGTGAAGACCTGCGAGAGGGTGGGGTGCACCTTGCCCTCGCAGATGAGCCGGTTCGCCTCGTACGCCTCGCGGTAGTTCGCGAAGTGGCAGCCCTTGAGCGTCTTCAGGTTCATCCAGAGATAGCGGTTGTCGTACTCGATCATGAACCCGCTCGTCGCGGCGCAGGTGATGATCATCCCGCCGCGCTTCGCCACGAAGACCGACGCGCCCATCGTCTGACGACCGGGGTGCTCGAAGACGATGTCGGGGTCGCGGCCGGTGAGCTCGCGGATCGACTTGCCGAAGCGGCGCCACTCGGACGGGTCCTGGGTGTGCTCGTCGGACCAGAACTGGTAGCCCTCGGCCTTGCGGTCGATGACGTGCTCGCACCCCATCTCACGCACCAACGCGGCGCGCTCGGGCGAGGAGACCACGCCGATGGGTGTGCCGCCGCCGTTGAGGACGTACTGCACGGCGTACGCGCCGATGCCGCCGCTCGCGCCCCAGATCAGGACGCTCTGGCCCTGGAACATCTGGGCACCGTTGGGGCTCACGATCATCCGGTAGCTGGTGGAGTTGGTGAGCGCGTTGACCGCCGCCTCCTCCCAGGTGAGATGCGCCGGCTTGGGCATGAGCTGGTTCGCCTTGACGAGGCTGATCTCGGCGAGGCCGCCGTAGTTGTTCTCGTACCCCCAGATGCGCTGGTTCACGGCCATCATCGAGTCGTCGTGCGCCGTCGGGTCCTGGTCGTCGACCGAGTTGCAGTGCACCGTCACCGCGTCACCCGGCTTCCAGTTTCGGACCGCCGACCCGACCCGCAGGACGACGCCGGCGGCGTCGCTGCCCATCACGTGGAACGGCTGGTCGTGGCGCGCACCCCAGACGCTCTCCTTGCCGAGGCGCTTGAGGAAGCCGAAGGTCGAGACCGGCTCGAAGATCGACGTCCAGACCGTGTTGAAATTGATCGAGCTCGCCATCACCGCGACGAACGCCTCGTCGGGCGCGAGCTCCGGGAGCTCGACATCCTCGACGTGCACCGACTGTCGAGGGTCCTTGTCCTCGGGTGCCATCCCCTCGAACATGTCCTGCTCGTCGGCCCGCACGAGTGCGCCCCGGAACGTCGCCGGCAGTGCGAGTCCCCCGATGTCCTCGCCCGGGGCCCCGGTCAGGATCGCGCTCTTGATCTCGTCCATCGCAGTCGTCATGGGCGAGAACATTAGGCGGGAGGCAGTCGACGACCGCAGCCGGGGATCGGCCGAAGAGCGGTCCGGCGACCGTCACCTCGAAGCGGGTGATCTCGGGCGGGCCGTCGGTGCCGGTGCCGGTGCCCGACTGGCGACTTCCGCACGGGCCTTCGCTACCATCCGACGCACCGAAGCAGAGAACAGGGAGCGCAGCGCATGTCCGGATCAGTGATCGTCTCCACGGCCCGCACACCCATCGGCAAGCTCTCCGGTGTGTTCGCCTCCCTCAGCGCGATGGACCTCGGCGGCGTCGCGATCAAGGGCGCGCTCGAGCGGGGTGGCGTCGGCCCCGAGCAGGTCGACTACGTGATCATGGGCCACGTGCTCCAGGCCGGCCAGGGACAGATCACCGCGCGCCAGGCGGCCGCCAAGGCCGGGATTCCGATGTCGGTCCCCGCGCTGACGCTGAACAAGGTCTGCCTCTCGGGGATCAACGCGATCTACCTCGCCGACCAGATGATCCAGTCGGGTGACGCCGAG
>JBKJJI010000205.1:0-5102 GCA_046598115.1 Acidimicrobiia bacterium
AGCGCACCCGGAGTGTTCACGGCGTCGAGGAGGTCGACCATGGCCTGGCGGAACTCCGCCACCGGGTGCGCGCCTTGATCGGCGGGTGCGGGGTCATGGGGCTGCTCGCCACGAAACGCGGGGGCGAACGCGCGCGCACCCCCGATCATGTGGTCGAGGACTCTTTGCACCGTGAAGGCCTCGCACGGTGTCGCGTTAGGGAGCTGCGCGGGCTCGATGCGACCGACGATGCCGGTCAGGATCGGGACGATGATGGCGAGCTGTTCGGTGGGTTCCATGGTTTCCTCTCAGGGGTGTGCGTTCAGGTCGGGGACGCCGCTGAGCGCGATGACCTGCTCACGAGACAACGCCGGTCATCAGGGCCGCGCCCCAGATCACCAGCGCGGCTCCCAGCACACGGCTGAGCGTGTCACCAGGGACGAGCTTCTCGACGAGGATCACCGCTGCGACGAGCGCAACCCACCACAGGTTCATGACACCGAGAACGAACAGGAGCGCCATCAGCGCCCAGCAGCATCCGACGCACAGAGTGCCGTGGCGGATGCCCATGACCAAGGCCCCGCGTCGGCCGCTTCGCCATTCGTTCATCAGGAAGCCGAGCGGGCTCCGGCATTGTCGGAGGCACGCGTCCTTGAGTGAGGTGAATTGATAGGTACCCGCACCCACCAGCAGGACTCCACCGAGCCACCTGCTAGCCGACACGCCCATCGCGTCGACCAGGGTCGCGTCGTGCAACGCCCACTGGGCGCCCGTTGCCAGCAGCGCGAAGCTGCTCCAGGCGGTCAAGTAGCCGACCACGAACACCGGGGTCGAACCGCGAAGCGCAGCCGAGTCCGACCGGACCGTCGTGGTGTACACGCTGATCATCGGCACCGCCGACGGGAGCATCATGCCAGCCATCATCACTGCCCACATCGTCCACACGAGGAGGACATCCTGGGCCAACCAAGCCGACGTCATCGGCATTGCGAACGGCGAGTGCATATCGCTCATCCGCGAGCTGAGCACGAACAAGTACGCCCAGGACGACGCGGTGACGAGCCCGAGACCAACGCCAACGACGAGGCGGCTCCTCGCCGGCGGGCGCGACAGCAGCATGGTCATCGCTCAGCCCTCGTAGGCGAAGGGGGCGAAGAAGCCGTTGCGATCCGAGAGCTCCCACTCATACCCGTGGTCGGTGAAGCGGAAGTGATCGGATCTGGCCGTGACGAGCTCGTGCCCGGGGCTGATGGCCAGGGGGTGGTTCTCGATCGTGACCTGCCGCTCGCCCTGACCGGCGATGGCGTTGATCCTGACATCGACGACCTCGCCGACTCGTAGCGCCCGTGACGACTCGTCGGCCTCGAAGGTCATCGGGGCCGAAGCGACGCCGAGCACCTCTCCAATGTGCGCGCCGAGCACCGCCGGATGGCCGCCGGCGCTGCCGGAGAAGATCCCGGCGAGCGCCGCGTGCTGGGCCTCCGAGGCGCGATCGTCGAGGTACAGCGCCGCTTTCCATTGCGTCTTGGCCATGTGCCCGGGAGCGTGGACGGCGAGTGCGACGCTCAGTCCGTCGAGCGACACGCCTTCGTGTTCACCTTCGTCGATGTGCCACCCGACAATCGCCGTGCATTCACCGGTGGTCGGCGGACTGAGGAACACGCACGGACATGCCGCCTCACAGTTGCAGGACTCGAAAAAGCTGCCTGAGACATTCCACGTCATCGTTGCCACCTCTCGTTGTGGTCGCCGGAACTCCTGCGACTCGTCGATGACCTACTGACCCCGTCATCGTGAACACCGGACCCCGCAGATCCCTTGCACGCCACATGCACGTTCGCCGCCGTCCTTGCAAGCGCGCTGCAAGGACGGCATGGGAGACTTGCGCCAGTGACCTCATCGACCGAGCTGCGAGCGCTCGGCGGACTGGTCGCGTACGCCGACGGCGAACCGCAGGCGCTGGGCGGGCCGAAGGCCGAGCAGCTGTTGTCCGTCCTCGTCGCGCACCGACGGACCCCGGTGTCGACCGGTCGGCTGATTGAGACCCTGTGGGCCGCCGGGCCCCCGAAGTCGGCAGTGGCCACCGTTCAGAGCCTGATCTCTCGGCTCCGCGGGCTGCTCGCGCCCGGCTTCTCCATCACCTTCGAGTCGGCCGGATACCGCCTCGACACGACGCACGGCGTGATCGACGCCGACAGATTCGAGGCGCTGCTCGCCCGATCACGAACCCTCGGCCCTGCCGACGCAGTCCCCGCGCTCGAGGCGGCACTCGCCTTGTGGCACGGACCGGCATTCGCGCAGCATGCAGAGCTCGCCGAGGTGCAGAGCGAAGCCGTGCGGCTCGACGAGCTGCGACTCGTCGCCACCGACGAGTGGGCCGAGGCGAAGCTGGCGACCGGGGATCCCGCGACGATGGTCGGCGAACTCGAAGCCCTGGTCCGGCTCCATCCCCTCCGAGAGCGCTACTGGCAGCTCCTGGTCCTGGCCCTCTACCGCACGGACCGTCAGGCCGAGGCGCTGCGTCGGATCGGCGACCTTCGCGGGATGCTGGGAGAGGAGATGGGACTCGATCTGTCGCCCACGATCCGCGACCTCGAGGCCAAGATCCTCGCCGACGACCGTTCCCTGGGGCGCGACCGCGAGCGGACCCCGAAGAAGCGGGCATCGGGCCTCGCCCCCGAGATGCTGGGGGCGACGTCGTTCATCGGTCGGGATCCCGACGTGCGCTCACTGTCGGAAGCACTGGAGGAGCAACCGCTCGTCACGTTGACCGGGCCCGGAGGGGTGGGCAAGACCCGACTCGCGATGCAGGTCGCGGCCCGGGTTCTCGATCGGTTCGACGATGGCGGCACCGTGGTCGAGTTCGCGGCGCTACGCGACCCGGCGGGAGTCGCGCAGGTCATCGCCCACGCACTGGACATCCAGCAGCGCCAACATCGGACGCTCGAAGGCACGATCGAGGAGCATCTTGCCTCCGCGAGCTGTCTGCTCGTGCTGGACAACTGCGAACACATCACCGATGCACTGGCCCCCCTCGTCGACCGGCTCCGATCCTCCTGCGCGCACGTGAGGATCCTGGCGACGAGTCGCGAGCCACTCGGCCTGGCCGGTGAGTACGTCCAGGTCCTCGCTCCGCTCGCGGTGCCCGGCCCAGGCGTCGCGGCGGACGAGATCCGACGATCCCCCGCGGTCGAGATGTTCGTCGCCCGCGCCGCCGCCGCAACCCCTGGATTCTGCCTCGACGACGACAACGCCGCCGTCGTGGCCGACATCTGTCGTCGACTCGACGGACTTCCGCTCGCACTCGAGCTGGGGGCAGCGCGACTCCGGAGCATGGGGATCGACGCCCTCGCCGACCGTCTGCACCAACGGATCGACATCCTCGGCCAGACCCAACGGGGCGCCGACCGGCGCCACCGCACACTCCACCATCTCGTCGCATGGTCCCATGACCTGCTCGCCTCCGAGGAGCAGGAGGTGTTCGAGCAGCTCAGCGTCTTCGCGGGGGGGTTCGACCTGCCCGCAGCCGAGGCCGTGTGTTCGATCGGCACCGACGTGACGTCCGCGGTCGCCACGCTTGCCGACCTCGTCGACAAGTCCATGGTCGTGCTCGTCGAGCCCGCCACACCGCGGTACCGCCTGCTCGAGCCGCTGCGGGAGTTCGGTCTGGAGCGCCTCCGCGATCGCGGAACGCTCGATGCCGTCGAGCAACGTCACCTCGAATGGTTCCTCGGCATCGCCACACGCGGGGCCGTCGGGCTGGACACCGCCGAGGAAGCGACGTGGTCGGAGCAGCTCGACCGCGACCACGACAACTTCCGGGCGGCGCACCGCACCGCCATCCACTGCGGCGACACCGACCGTGCACTCAGGCTCGTCGCGGCACTACGCGAATTCGCGTTTCGGCGGATCCGGTACGAGATCATCGGTTGGGCAGATGCGTCCGCCGGCCTCCCCGGTATCGACGACCACCCCGAACTCCCGACTGTGATCGCGGTGGCGGCCTACGGCCAGTTCGTGCAAGGCAACATGGAGGGTGCCGTCCGGCTCGCCGATCGTGCGCTCGCCGCCCAAGCCGTGTCGGGACCATCTGACAGCGGGCTCCCTGAGCGAACGCTGGGAAACGCGCTCTTCTACATGGCTCGCACCGATGAGGCGATGGAGTGGATGGACCAGATGGTTCAGTCGGCCCGCCGTTCGGGCTCACACGCCCGAATCGCCCATGGGCTCTACATGCAGTCTGTGGCCCAGACCAGCATCGGCGATGGCATCCGAGGCGCGGTGCTCGCCGGTCAGGCCAAGGCGGCAGCCGACCTCGCTGATGCTCCGACTGCGCACGCCCAAGCCGAGTACGCCCTCGGGCTCGCGCTGGAACAGACCCATCCGAGCGAGGCGCTCTCCCATCTCGAGCACGCCGTTGTCGTGGCGGCCGAGGCCGGCAACCGTTGGATCGAGGCGTTCTCGCTCACCGAGGTTCACTGGCTCCGGGCCAGACAAGGCGAGCACATGAAAGCCCTGGTCGGCTTCGCCGACGTCGTCGACCTCTGGTACCGCGGAGGCGACTGGGCCAACCAATGGCTGTCGCTGCGGCACGTCCTCGGGATCCTCATCGACCTCGGCGACTTCGAAGGCGCGGCGCTCCTCCATGGAGCGCTGACGGCGGTCGGCGCGTCCCATGCGTTGCCCTTCGAACCAACCGACGCCGAACGACTCTCGGGACTCGTCGAGCAGCTCCGGTCATTGCTGGGACCCGCCGCGTTCGCCGAAGCCGTACGCCAAGGCGCAGCGATGAAGGACAACCAGATCGTCGGCTACGCGAAACAAAGGATCACGGCGCTCACGAAGTCGCCAGCACCGGATCGCTGACCTCGACGCAGCCACCGGAGCCCAGGAACAATCTGGGTGAACCACGATTCGCGAGGTCTAGAACCATCCCTCGTGCATCCCTACTCGCATCCCTACTACTCCGCACTACTAGGCGGACGCAGCAGCACCAGATGTACATTCACCTAGACAGCTCAACACATCACGGACGTGATGGGACTGGCTGGACGACTCGAACTGGCTTCCTAAACCGTGCGCCCAGGTTCGAATCCTGGCGGGGGCGCTTCGATCCGTGAGCG
>JBKJJI010000103.1:0-11020 GCA_046598115.1 Acidimicrobiia bacterium
GCGGCGGCGGGATGGCGACGATCGCATGCCGCGCCGAGACCGCGACGTCGGCGGCCGAGAGCACGACCCCGTCGTCGGTCTGCTCGATGCGGCGGACCGGCTCGCCCAGGCGCACACGATCGCCCAGGGCGCCGGCCAGCGCGAGCGGCAGCAGCTGCGACCCGTCGACGAACCGGTCCTGTTGGGCGCCGCCCCGCGTCCCGGTCAGCACGTCGACTCCCCTGCCCGAGTGCGTGTAGAAGAGCGCGTGCAAGAGCGAGAGGTCGGCGGGCTCCGCGGCGAAGACGGCCTCGGCGAACAGCGCGAACAACGCGCGGGCGCCTTTCGTCTTGGCGTGGCGGCGCACCCAGGTATCCATCGTCTGGGCGTCGAGATCGTGGGCGTCGGCGGCCGTCCAGGGCTCGTCGAGGGGAACCGTGCGGGCGAGGCGGTCGAAGCGGGCCTGGGTCCGGGCCATGTCGGCGAGCACGAGGGGCCCGAGCCGCGGGATCGTGCCCCGGTACCGGCCGGTGCGGCCGCCGAAGTGGAGGACGTGCTGGCCCTCGTTCCACGTCGGGAAGGTCTCGAGCCCCAGCTCGGCGACGAGCGCGGCCATGCGGTCCTGGCCGGGCCCGATCCACTGCCCGCCCACCTCGACGACCGTCCCGTCGTCGAGCGTGTGGTTCCGCACCCGGCCACCGACCTCGTCGCGCGCCTCGAGCACGACGACGTCGAGACCCCCGGCCACGAGGGCGCGGGCCGCCACCAACCCCGCGATGCCGGCGCCGACGACGACGACATCGGCTTCGAGGCGCTCCCGGTCGCGGTCCACCGACCCACGCTAGGCCCCATCCGCCCTGAGCCCCATCCGCCCCGAACCCCATCCGCCCCGAACCCCGTCCGGCCTGCGCCACGCCGCCGGAAGCCCGGCAGGTGCAGCCTCGCGCCGCCCTCCTTCGGGCCGAGACCGACGTCGCCGACCCGCTACCGTGCGCGGCATGCCTGTCGCCCCCGCACTCGCCATCGCCGAAGCCGCCCTCCTCGACGAGCGTCGCCCGCTCACCCGGGCCGAGGTCGGCGCCGTGGCCGCCCTCCCTCTCGACGGCCTCCCCGACCTGGTCGCGCTCGCCCACAAGGTCCGCCTCGCCTACTGCGGCGATGCCGTCGAGCTCGAGAGCCTCATCAACGCCAAGTCCGGGGCCTGCCCGGAGGACTGCTCGTTCTGCTCCCAGTCGGCCCGCTACGAGAGCGAGGTCGACGTCTACCCGTTCCTCGACCTCGACGAGGTCCTCGGCGCCGCCCGGGCCACCCGCGACGCCGGCGCCACGCAGTTCTGCATCGTCGTCGCGGTGCGGGGCCCCGAGGAGCGCCTCCTCACGAAGGTGATCGACGCGGTGCACGCGGTCCACGACGAGACCGGCCTCGAGGTCGCGTGCTCGCTCGGGCTGCTGAAGCCGGAGCAGGCGACCCGTCTCGCCGACGCGGGCGTACGCCGCTACAACCACAACCTCGAGTCGTGCCGCGAGGTGTTCCCGTCGATCTGCACGACCCACAGCTACGAGGACCGCGTCGCGACGGCCCGGCTCGCGATCGATGCGGGGATGGAGCTGTGCTCGGGCGGGATCCTCGGCATGGGCGAGACGCTCGACCAGCGGATCGACTTCGCCTTCGAGCTGGCCGAGCTCGACCCGTGCGAGGTGCCGATCAACCTCCTCGACCCCCGCCCGGGGACGCCCCTCGAGGACCAGACGGTGCTGTCACCGCGCGAGGCGCTCCAGGCGATCGCGCTCTTCCGCCTCGTGCTCCCGTCCACGTGGATCCGACTCGCGGGCGGACGCGAACGGGTGCTCGGCCAGCTGCAGGCGCTCGGCCTGCTCGCAGGAGCGAACGCGCTCATCGTGGGCAACTACCTCACGACGACGGGCCGCTCCGCCGACGAGGACCTCGCGCTCCTCGACGCGCTCGGGATGCCGGTCGCCGACGGTCCGGGTGAGGGCCGCTTCATCGTCGACGCGACCGGCGGCCACGCGCTCCCCGCCAAGCCCAGCTCGTCGACCCCCGGCGGGACGACGATCCCGGTCACCGCCTCCCCCTGAGCTCTGGACCTTGATGCGTCTCTCACCCGCCTATGGCGGGGTGCCCGAGGGGTGTGGGCGACGCACGTCGACGATCGCTGGGTTCCGCAGCCTCGTCGCGCTCAGCGCACCCGCTCGTTGAACGTCACGACGACCGGCCCGTCGGGACCGGACACCAGGCGGGTCATCGAGGCGACGTCGACCCGGAACCGCCACGCGAGCAGCGGGTCGACGCCGAGCGCCGCCACGATCGCCGCCTTGATCGGCGAGACGTGCGTGACCGCGACGACCACGCCCCGATCGCCGGACGCCGTGGCATCGGCGAGCAGGCGCTCGACGCACGGCCCAACCCGGTCCTGGAGCGTGCGCAGGCTCTCGCCACCGGGCGCGGCGAAGTCGGGGTCGGACCGCCATGCGCGCCACGCGTCGGCCGGGACGTGGGCGAGCGGACGCTCGTCCCACTCGCCGTAGTCGATCTCCAGCAGGGCGTCCTCGGGCGATACCTCGACGCCGAGTGCCGACGCGATCTCGACCGCCGTCTGCATGGTGCGCCGCAGCGGGCTGGTGACGACCTGCACCGGCTCGCGGTCGGCGAGGTCGCTCGCCAGCACCGCGCCCAGGGCGCGGGCCTGTTCGATGCCGGTGTCGTCGAGCGACGGGTCGGCGCGACCAAGGAGGAGCCCACGGCGGTTGGCGTCGGTGCGACCGTGGCGCACGAGCACGATCATGGTTCGACCGTCTCCTGGAGACGACCGGTGCGCAGGAACAGCTCCCGCGGCTCACGCAGGTACAGGTCGAACTGACCGACCACCCACCACCACGCGACGAGCCCGACGAGCTCCTCCAGGAGGACGACCCACCAGACCGGGAGCAGCCCTTCGCTCCCGAACGCAGCGCCGCCGAGCGGCCAGAGGAAGAGGTCGCTCTCGGCGAACGCGGTCGAAAGCGCGAGCCCACAGAAGACACCGATCGGGACGCAGAGGAGACGGCGCCGACGCAGACGCGAGCCCCCCACGGTGCCGAGCATCACGACGACGAGCAGCGCGACCGGGAACAGGAGCGTGTGCCCGAACGCCCGGTGCCCCACCGGGAGATCGACGACGAGGGGCAGCAGCGCGCCGACGGCGATGAGCCGATGGTCGACGCCCACGCTGCGGAAGACGTTGGCGACGAGCAGCACCGCCAGGCCGGTGTACCAGAGCAGCATCGCCGTCAGCCGGCGTCGAGCGCCGCGTTCACGAGCAGGTCGGCTTCGACGTTGTGCTCTCGGCGCACGTGCCCGAGGTCGACGTGCTCCCACTCGGCGAGGAGCGCACGCGCCTCGGCGTGCAGCGGCTTCAGGTTCGGGTGCTTCACCTTCCACGCGCCTTCGAGCTGCCGGATCACCAGCATCGAGTCGGCGCGCACCCGCAACGTCCGCGCCGGGAAGCCGCGGGCTGCCTCCATCCCGGCGATGACGGCCCTGTACTCGGCGACGTTGCTCGTCGCGACACCGATGGTCTCACTCACCGTCGCCAGACGCGTCGGCGGGTCCGTCGAAGGGTCGATCACGACCGCACCGATCGCCGCCGGGCCCGGGTTCCCGCGCGCCCCGCCGTCGGTGTACACCTCGACGACATCGATCACGTCGACAGCACCAGGATGCAGCCGCAGTTGTCGCAGTGCCCGATCTCCTCGTCGGCGTTGCGCCGGAGCCGGTCGACCTCGGTCGCCGGGATCGAGAGGTGACAGCCCTGGCAGGTGCCGGCGACGAGACGAGCCGCGCCGGCGCCCTTCGCCTTCTCGCGACACCGCTCGTACTCGCGCACGAGATCGTCCGCGAGCCCGGACGCGGCCGCCTCCCGGGCGGCGACCTCGGTCACGATCGCGGCATCGACCGCTCCCTCGGCCTCGGCCAGCGCGCGCCGTGCCGCATCGAGGTCGGCGGCCGCGATGGTGACCTCGGACTCCAGCTCGGCGAACCGGGTGTCGAGCGGCTCCCGACGTTCCATGACGGTGATCTGGCGGTCCTCGACGTCGCGCTGGTGGCGCCGGAGCTGCTCGACGTCGGCCTGCAGCGCCTGGAGCTCGCGCGGTGAGGCGATCTCACCCGAGTAGAGCTTGGCCTCCGCCGCGACCGCCTGGCCCGAGAGCGAGGTGGCTTCGTCGTCGAGGCGACGCTCCTCGGCGGCGACCTCGTCGCGCTCGTCGCGCACGCGCCCGATCTCGGAGTCGAGGGTCAGGGCCCGGGCCTCGCCCTCGGACACGACCGCGCGCTCGGGGAGCGTCGCATGGCGGTGCCGGAGTCGGTCGAGGGCGAGGTCGTGCTCCTGGAGCACGAGCAGGGGTTCGAGGTCGATCACACCGCCGACCGTATGCGGCCGGGGCCTCGCCGGGCACCTCGGTGCATCAGGTCGGCGGCGTCGTCGGCAACGTCGGCAACGTCGTCGGCAACGTCGACGGCTTCGTGGTCGACGGCTTCGTGGTCGACGGCGGGTTGATGATCACGGTCGGCGGCTCGAGGGTCGGCACGGTGTCGCCGGCGGGGAGCAGCCCGTTGTCGGTGGCGCTGCGCCCGGTCGGGAGGATGAACGCCCCCTTGCGGGCGCACGCCGGCCCCGGGTCGGGGAACGCCTGCGGCGGGGTGCCCGCGAGCGCAGCGTCCATGTAGAGCTTCGAGATCCGGGCGGGGATCTGGCCACCGAACCCGGCGCCGGGGATGTTCGCGGTCGAGTTCCCGTGCCACACGAAGTCGACGAGCGTCGGCGTGATGTGGAGGAAGTTGGCGTCCACCTTGTTGTCGGTCGTCCCCGTCTTGCCGGCCGAGTCGCGGCCGTTGAGCCGCGCCGCCGTGCCGGTTCCGCCGGAGACGACGCCACGCATGATGTCGAGTGCGCAGGCAGCCGCCTCGGCGGCGACGGCCCGCGTGGGCACGACGTCGCGCAGCGCATCGAAGACGATCTCACCGTCGGGACCGACGATCTTGCTGATGAACGTGGGCGGACGGTGAAGACCCCCCGCCGCGAGGGTGGCCGCGACCGTCGCCATCTCCGTGGCGGTCGACTCGATGGTCCCGAGGGTCAGGCTGAGGATCGGGATCAGCGTGTCCTGGGTGATGCCCATCTTCTTCGCGACGTCGATCACCTTGTTGAACCCGACGGCCAGCTCGGTCCGGGCATAGGCACAGTTCACCGATCCGGTGGTCGCGGCGCGCAGCGTCATGCGTCCGTTCCCACCCTCGGCGTTCACGGTCTTCCCGAGCGCCGGGCCGAAGTCGCACGGCGAGGTGCCATCGACGAGGTCGGCCGGCGAGAAGCCGCTGTCCATCGCGGCAGCGAGCGTGATCACCTTCCAGGTCGACCCCGCTTGGCGCCCGGGCGTGCTCGTCGCGATGTTGTACTGGCTGTCATTGAAGCCCGGACCCGACACCATCGCCTTCACGAGGCCGGTCTGCGGCTCGATCGACACGAGCGACCCCGTCCAGCCCGGCTTCTCGGGGAGGACACGGTCCATCGCGTCCTGCGCGGCCGCCTGGAGGCGCGGATCCAACGAGGCGTAGATCTTCAGTCCACCGGTGAGGACATTGTTGCGGCGCTCCTTCTCAGTGGTTCCGAGCACGGCGTAGAGCGGATCGTTGAACAGCCGGTCCTGGACCTCCTCGGCCCAGGACGTGCGCGGCCGGAGCTCGGCTTCCGGCTTGAGCGTCGGCAAGGGCTCGGCGTTGCCCGCGACCGCCTGTTCCGGCGTGATGAACCCCTCGTCGACCATCTGCTCGAGCGCGAACGACCGGCGGCGGGCGGCGCCCTCGGGGTTGGTGAACGGGTTGTTCCCCTCGGGGTTCGAGATGAGCCCGGCGAGGAGCGCGGCTTGACCGGGTGTCACATCCGTGATCGGACGCGGAACCGGCCCGAAGGCGCTCTCGACGAGGTTGAAGCGTTCGTATGCCGACTTCACGCCGTACGAGCCCTGCCCGAAGTACACGGTGTTGAGGTACTGCTCGAGGATCTCGCGCTTGGAGAACTTCTCGTTGAGCCGGACCGCGAGCACGAGCTCCTTGACCTTGCGGTTGATGTCGCGCTTGGAGTTCAGGATCCGGTTCTTCACCAGCTGCTGGGTGATCGTGGAGCCGCCCTGCTCGATCTTGCCCGACGTGAGGTTCTTCACGAACGCCCGGAACACACCGTTGATGTCGATGCCGTCGTTCGTCCAGTAGGTCTTGTCCTCCGCCGCGATGACCGCGTTCAGGATGAGCGGCGGGACCTCGTCGAGGGACGCGTCCTCGCGGTTCTCGATCCCCAGGACCCCGATCACGTTGTTCCCGGCGTCGTAGATCGTCGACCGCTGGGCCAGGCCCTTGAGGTCGGCGACCTTGTCGCTCGAGTAGTGGTGCGCGGCGCTGATGGCCGTCGCACCCGGGATCAGCGCCGCCAGGCAGGCGCCGACGGCGATGCCGCCGACCACGACGGTCAGCAGGAAGTTGCGCAGCGCGCCGGGAAGTCGTCTCATCGGCCGGGAAGTCGTCTCATAACGGAGAGACCAGTCTCGCATACCGGCTCCGCAGTTCTCCGTCGGGTCCCGTACGCCCTGTTCCGGTCGGGCGACGGTTGATGTCACAGGCCGTCGGTAGCCTCGCCCCGATGTCCGGTCCCCGCCCCTCGTACCCCGCTGCCACGGATCCGGGTGCCGCGGATCCCCTTGTCTCGGATCCGGGTGCCTCCGGCCCGGCCCGCCCACGGCTCGTCGTCGCCGCCCACGGCCCCGACGCCCGGGCGGCGCTGGTCGAGCTGATCGCCGAGCGCCGGGCGGCGCATCCCCTCGCGCCGGTGACCGTGGCCGTCCCCTCCACCTACTGCGGGCTCTCCCTGCGACGCGACCTCGGGCGCCGGCCCCCCGGGCTCGTCAACGTGCGCTTCCTCTCGCTCGGCCGGGTCGCCGAGCTGCTCGGGGCACCGTTCCTCGCCGAGCCGGGCCGCCGACCGCTCACCCCGGCCCTGGCGACGGGTGCGGTGCGGGCGGTCCTGGCCGAAGACCACGACGGCTTCGGCCCCGTCGCCGACCACCCGGCCACGGTACGGAGCCTCCTCGCGACGTTCCGCGACCTGCGGAGCGCACCGCCCGGGAGCCTGGAAGCGCTCGCAACGGGGCGGGGACGATCGGCGGCAACCGTCCGCACCTTCGACCGGTTCCGCGCGCGCGTCGCCGACTACTACGACGACGAGGACCAGCTGCACGCGGCGGCCGAGGTGGCGGCACGCGGTGGCCCCGCGCTCGACGAGGTGGGGGTCGTGATCGCGTTCCTGCCCGCGTCGCTGAGCCCCGGTGCACGCGCGCTGCTGCGCGCCCTGGCGGCACGTGATCGCTGCGCGGTGGTCCTCGGCACCACGGGCGACCCCGACCTCGACGCCGATGTGCGCGCCCTCGCCGACGCGCTCGCGCGCGACATGCCCGGTCTCGGACGGCCGACCCACCACGCGCCGCCGCCGCTCCCGGTCGGCGACCGCGTCGTCTCGGCTCCCGACGCCGACGAGGAGGTCCGCGCGGGCGTGCGCGAGGTCTTCGCCGCGCTGGAGGGAGGGACGCCATTGCATCGGATGGCGATCACCTACCGGGCTCCGGTTCCGTACGCACGCCTCCTCCACGAGCAGCTCGACGCGGCCGGGGTGCCGGTGCACGGCCCGTCGCCGCGACGGCTCGCCGACAGCGCCGCGGGGCGCCTGCTGCTCGGTCTGCTTGCGCTCCCCGACCGCAACTTCCGACGTGACACGCTCGCCGAGCTCTTCGCGTCGGCGCCGATCGTCGAGGTCCCGGGCGGGCGCACGATCCCCGGGCCGCTCTGGGACCGGCTCTCGTGCGAGGCGAACGTCGTCACCGGTCTCGACGAGTGGAAGCACCGGCTCGAGCACCACGCGGCGGATCGCCGGCTCGACCTCGAGCGGCGCGCGCAGCGCGACCGCACGCTGTTCGCCGAGCAGGGGACCGACCCGACCCTCGACCACTGCGAGCGGCTCGGCGTGTTCGTCGCCGACCTCGGTGCGCAGCT
The DNA here is from genome assembly GCA_046598115.1 of Acidimicrobiia bacterium. Taxonomy (GTDB): domain Bacteria; phylum Actinomycetota; class Acidimicrobiia; order IMCC26256; family PALSA-555; genus DASUAO01. The sequence continues at coordinate 8,074 of JBKJJI010000103.1, forward strand.
GACCCCGCCACCGCACCTCTCCTGGCAGGCACTCGCGGCGTGGGCCGACGGGCTGCTGACGCGCTACTTCGGTCCGGCCGCGCAAGCGCAGGCACCCGACGCCGAGCTCGTCGCCCTCGAGAAGGTGCGCGCGGTCGTGCACGGGCTCGCCGCGCTCGACGAGCTCGCGGCACCCGCGTCGGTGCTCGCACTGCGGCGGGCGCTCGACGAGCAGCTCGATGTCGCGGTCGGCCACGTCGGGGCCTTCGGCGACGGCGTGCTCGTCGCGCCGGTCGGGTCGCTCCTCGGGACCGAGCACGATCTCCTCGTGGTGGTCGGGATGCGCGAGGGCGCGTTCCCGCCCGCCGCACGCGACGATCCGCTCCTCCCCGACCGCGACCGCCCCCACGGCATGCCGGGACGTTCCGACCGCGCCCGCAGCGAGCGCAGCGACTGGCTGACCGCGCTCGCGTCGGCCCGGGAGCGGGTGCTGTGCGTCCCGCGCGCCGACGCCCGGGCCCGACGGGGCACCCGCCCCGCCGCATGGCTGCTCGAGACCGCCGGAGCGAAGGCCGGGAGCCACGTCGGCGCGGCCGACCTCGAGCCCGACACCGCCACCGCGCGCGCCGCCGACGCGGCCGGCTGGTACCGGATCGTCCCGTCGTTCGCGGCCGGCCTCACCGGCTCGCCCGTCGCCGCGACACTCCAGGAGCTCGACGTCCGCGCCCTGCTCACCGCACCCGGCGGGGTGCTCCAGCATCCGCTCCTCCGAGACGACGCGCGGCTCGCAGCCGGGATGGGTGCCCAGCGGTCACGCGCCGGACACACCATCGATGCGTGGGACGGCAACGTCGGGCCAGGCCTCACGCTCGAAGGGGCCCAGGGCGTCCTCTCCCCTTCGGCGCTGGAGGCGTGGGCCGGGTGCCCGTTCCGGTACCTGCTCGCACGGATCCTGCGGGTCCGCCCGGTGGAACGACCGGAGGCTCGCGACCGGGTCGATCCCCGCGTCCGCGGGACCCTCGTCCACGACGTGCTCGAGACGTTCCTGCGCGCGCACCCGCGGCCGGCGCCCGAGGAGGGCTGGTCCGACGAGGAGCGCGCGGAGCTGCAGCGCCTCGTCACGGAGCGCTGCGACGAGGCCGAAGAAGCCGGGCTCACTGGTCGACCGCTCCTCTGGGCGATCGACCGCCCGCGCCTCCTCCGCGAGCTCGACGGGCTGCTCGACCTCGACGCGCACCTCCGTGCCGACCGGGGGCTCGTCCCCGAGGCGTTCGAGGTGTCGTTCGGCAACGACGACGACGCGCTCCCGCCCGTCGCGATCCCGCTGCCCAACGGTGCGCCCGTCCTCTTCCGTGGCCGGATCGACCGGGTGGACCGTGGTCGCGACGGCCGGATCCACGTCTTCGACTACAAGACGGGTCGGCCCGATGTCACCGCCGACGACCTGGCGGAGGACCCGGTCGTGCAGGGACGCAAGCTCCAGCTCGGGCTCTACGGGCTCGCGGTGCAGCCGCTCGACCCGGATGCCACCGTGGAGGCGTCGTACTGGTTCACCCGCGACACCTCCGAGGACGCGATCGTCGGCTTCACCGTCGACGCCACGGCCCGGGAGCGCCTCGTCGACGTGGTCGGGGTCATCGGCGAAGGGGTCGCGTCGGGCACCTTCCCGGCCTACCCCGGGAAGGACGACTGGTGGCGCGGACCCACGCGCTGCTACAAGGTGCGCTGCGACTACACCCGCCTGTGCCCCGCCGACCGGGTCCGTCGCTTCGAACGGCGGCGAGGTGACGCGGCTCTCGCCGGGCTGCTCTCCCTCGTCGAGGAGCCCGATGCGCCCGACGGGAGCCCTGATGAGGCCGACGACGGGGCCGACGACGGGACGGCCCCCGCATGACCACCCTGCGGGACGCGACCGCACGCACCACGATCGCGGCGCGCCTCGACGAGACGCTGTTCGTCGAAGCCGGCGCCGGGACCGGCAAGACCCACGAGCTGGTGGGCCGGGTCGTCGCGCTCGTCGCGCGCGGGACGCCCCTCGAGCGGATCGGCGTCATCACGTTCACCGAGGCGGCTGCCGGAGAGCTGCGCGACCGCGTCCGGGGCCGCCTCGACGCGCACGCCCGGAGCGCCGACGACGACACCGTGCGCGAGCGCTGCCGCCGCGCCGTCGCAGGCTTCGACGACAGCGCGATCACGACCCTGCACGGGTTCGCCCAACGGATCATCGCCGAGTTCCCGATGGAGGCCGGGCTCCCCCCGGGCTTCGAGGTGCTCGACGAGATCGAGGCGCAGGTGGCGTTCTCGGAGGACTGGAGCCGCTTCCGCGACACCCTCTTCGACGATCCCGGCCTCGCCGACGCGGTTTCCGTCGCCGCAGTGCTCGGGATCGGCGCCTACCACCTCGAGCCCGTCGCTCGCGCCATCGGCGACCAGTGGGACCGGGCGCACGACTGGCACCCCGGGCGACCCGCCGTCCCCCCGATCGACGCGGCCCCGGTCCTCGCGGCGATCGACGAGGCGGTCGGTCTCGCGTCCGGCTGCACCGACGAGGAGGATCGCCTCCTCGCCCGCCTCCACGAGGTCGAGGGCATCGGTGAAGCCGTGCGCGAAGCCGGCGACGACCTCGAGCGGCTCGAGATCCTCGCGGCGTCGACGCTCGGCGGAGGGACGCGCGGCCGCAAGGGCAGCTGGCCCACCGATGGCAAGGCCCTGGTCATCGAGAAGCTCGCCGCGGCAGAGCTCGCGCGCAGCCGGGCGGTCTCGGCGACGGTCCGTCCCGCGCTCACCACCCTCCTCGATGCCGTCGCCGACTTCGGTCGCAGGCGAGTCGAGGCCCGCCGGCGCGACGGTCGCCTCGAGTTCCACGACCTCCTCGTGCACTCCTGTCGCCTCCTGCGTTCCGATGCACGCGTGCGCGCGGTGCTGCACGAGCGGTACGAAGCGCTCCTGCTCGACGAGTTCCAGGACA
>JBKJJI010000174.1:0-2942 GCA_046598115.1 Acidimicrobiia bacterium
TCCGACAACACCTTCGTGATCGCCGCCGTCAACGTCGTCTTCCCATGGTCGATATGACCAATCGTCCCAATATTCAAATGCGGCTTCGTCCGCTCGAACTTCGCCTTGGCCATGGGACGCGCTCCTGGTGCCGGGTTCGGATGTTGCCGTCGGATCGGTTGTCGTGGTGTGTTCTGGGTCTGACGCGAAGATCGAGAGAGCCGGGGGCCCTCCCGTCACTCGGTTGTGGTAGCGGTGGCGGGACTCGAACCCGCGACGCCGCGATTATGAGCCGCGTGCTCTGCCGTCTGAGCTACACCGCCGAGCCCCCTTACGGACTTGAACCGTAGACCCCTTCCTTACCATGGAAGTGCTCTACCACTGAGCTAAGGGGGCGGAGCACCCCAGGGTAGCCGCGCGTGGGCGCCGGCTCCCGAAACGAAGTGCCCCCGAGCGGTGCAGGAGAAGCGGCGCACCCGAACCGGCCCAGATGACTCGGTAGCCTCCCCCGATGCCTGCTCCGACCCCTGCCGCCCCCGACGACCCCCCGCGGCCGCCGTCGGAGCACTCGGTCCGGCCGGCCCAGCGTCGTGACGCCGAGGCGATCCGGGCGATCTACAACCTCGAGGTCGTCGAGTCGACCGTCACGTTCGACCTCGTCGCCCGCACCCTCGACGAGCAGGTCGTTTGGCTCGACGACCACGCCGGAGCGCACCCCGCGATCGTCGCCACGGACGCCACGGGCCGCATCGCCGGGTTCGGGTCGCTCTCGCCCTACCGGGACCGGCCGGCCTACTCGACGACGGTGGAAGACTCCGTGTACGTCCACCGGGACCACCGGGGCGCAGGGATCGGCCGGCTCCTGCTCGACGAGCTCGTGCGCCTCGGGCGCGCCCACGGGTTCCACTCGGCGATCGCCCGCATCGTGGGCGGCCACGAGGCCAGCATCGCGCTGCACGAGCGCTGCGGCTTCTCGGTCGTCGGCACCGAGCGCGAGGTCGGGCGCAAGTTCGGGATCTGGCTCGACGTCGTGCTCATGCAACGCCTGCTCTGACTCGTGCTCCGCAGGAGCGACGTGCCTCTGTTGTGGTGGGCCGGGTTGGATTCGAACCAACGTAGCTTGCGCAGCAGGTTTACAGCCTGCTCCCTTTGGCCACTCGGGTACCGACCCTGGAAGCCGCGTACAGTAGCAGCGCAGTTCGCGTGTGCTGCCAACATCCCGAGCGCCACATCGGAGCGCCAAATCAGAGCGGAGGTCAGCATCCCATGCCCACGTTCGACGTCGTCTCCCAGGTCGACATGCAGGAGCTCCGCAACGCGGTCGACCAGGCGTCCCGCGAGGTGTCGACCCGCTACGACTTCAAGGGCACGGACTCCAAGATCGAGCTCTCCGACAAGGGCATCGAGCTGGAGACGGAGAACGAGCAGCGCCTCACGGCCCTCGTGCAGGTGCTCGAGGAGAAGCTGGTGAAGCGCAAGGTCTCGCTGAAGGCGCTCGGCTACGGGAAGGTGGAGGAAGCCACCAAGGGGCGGGCCCGCCAGATCGTCACGCTCAACGTCGGCATCAACCAGGAGAAGGGCAAGACGATCGGGAAGTTCCTCAAGGACCTCGGCCACAAGGGCCTGTCACACCAGATCCAGGGCGATCAGCTGCGCGTGACCTCCAAGAAGCGTGACGACCTCCAGGCCGCGATCGAAGCCATCAAGGGCCACGACTTCGGGATCCCCCTCCAATTCGAGAACTTCCGCGACTAGCGCCACTCGCTGCCCTGCCGGGGGGCGCGCCTAGCGCCACGTCCCTTCGCGCAGGCGACGGATGCGGTCCTCGGTCGGCGGGTGGGTGCGGAACAGGCCGGCGAAGCTCACGTGGCGCCCCGTGAGCGGGTTGATGATGTAGGCGCTCGCCTCGGCCGGGTGCACCTTCATCGGCACCTGCTTCGCGTACGCCTCGATCTTCTCGAGCGCACGGGCGAGCGGCTCGCCGTCGTCGATGAGGTTCGCCGCGCTGGCGTCGGCCTGGAACTCCCGCGACCGGGAGATCGCCATCTGGAGCAGGGCCGCCGCCACCGGGGCCAGGATCATCATCGCGAGCAGCCCGAAGATGTTGTTGTCGCCGTCGTCGCCACGGCCCCCACTGAAGATCGCGCCCCAGGCGGCCATCCGCGCTGCGAAGGTGATGGCCATCGCGACCGCCGCGGCCACCGACCCGATGAGGATGTCGCGGTTCTTCACGTGGGAGAGCTCGTGCGCGAGGACCCCGCGCAGCTCATCGCGGTCGAGGACCTGGAGGATCCCCTGCGTGCAGCACACCGCGGCGTGCTTCGGGTTGCGTCCGGTGGCGAAGGCGTTGGGCTGGGCCTCGGCCGACAGGTAGAGACGCGGCATGGGCAGGTTGCCTCGCTGCGCGAGGTCCTCGACGATCGCGTAGAGCTCGGGGGCCTCCTCGCGGCTCACCGGCTTGGCGCGGGCGGCTTTGATCGCGAGCTTGTCGCTGAACCAGTACGACCCGCCTGCCATGGCGAGACCGAGCACGAGCCCGATCGCAAGGCCGGTGTTGCCGCCCAGGGCGCCACCGATGCCGATGAACAGTGCGCCGAGGAAGGCGAGGAGGACGCCGGTCTTGAGTGCGTTGGCCATGGTCACCTCTGGGGAAGAAGGGTTCGTGAGGAAGAGGGGTTCGTGCTCCAGGGTAGTAACGCTCGAACCGGGCAACGTTCCGGCCCTCAGCGGGACACGATCAGCAGGACGAGACCGATCGCCACCACGACGGCCGATGCGACCCTGGCCCGGCCGAGGCGCTCGTGCAGCAGCAACCAGCCGGCACCGGCGCCGAGGACCACCGACGACTCGCGCAGGGACGCGACGTAGCCGACGGGGGCGAGGCGCACCGCGGCCAGGACCAACGAGTAGGCCAGCACGGACGCCAGTCCGCCGGCGAGCACCCGCGGCCACGCGGGTGAGCG
>JBKJJI010000350.1:0-3946 GCA_046598115.1 Acidimicrobiia bacterium
CGACACGACGACGCGTCGTCGCGACACCCACGGTGAACACGAGCACCCAGACGAGAAAGACGATCCCCGAAGCACGGTGGAAGTCGGGCGACGACCACTCGATCACGTCGCGCAGCGCGTCACCGCGGGTCACGAGCTCGACGGGGAACGCGACCAACGCCGTGCCGTACGGGTTGAGGAAGGAGATGGCGAAGGCTGCCGCCGCTCCCCCGACGAGCCGCCGCTCGCGCCCGCGCCACGGCGCCGCGCCCTCGGCCCATCGTCCCGCCAGGTGGAGCGCCAGGTACCCGAAGCCGAGCGCGAACGAGCCGTGGATGTTCGCCCAGCACCAGAAGAGCGCCACCAGGACGGCGACCTCGTGGCGACCGACCCAGCTCTCGGGGGCCTCGACGATCCACACGACGACCAGGAGGAAGAGGATCCCGAAGACCAGCGGACGCTCCGACCAGAGCACGAAGAGCGGCGCGAGTGCCGCGACCGTGATCAGGGACGCCCGCACCCGATCGCGGGTGATGCGCAACGCCAGCCGGAAGGCGAGGACGAACACCGTCGTCGCGACCGCCGCGACGAGGCACCGGATCGCGAACGGACCGGCGAGTCGGTCGAGGCCGGCGTACAGCGCTTCGGCGAGCCACGACTGCGCGACCCAGTCGGTCCCACCGGCGACGTAGGAGTACGGGTCGACATGCGGGATGCCGTGGTCGAGGATCAGTGATCCCGTGCGCAGGTGCAGGAAGAACGAGTTGTCCGAGAGCCGCTCGATCCCGACGCCGAGCCCGACGACCGCGAACACCAGCGTAAAGAGCGTGTCGAGCCCAGGCGCCCGCAACGATCGCGTCCCGTTGCTCGACGGTGGTCGCAGGGTCGAGACGCCGGCCACGATCGTTCTCAGAAGTTCTTCATGAGCGAGATCATCGCGGGTCCGAGGATGACCACGAAGATCGACGGGAAGATGCAGAACACGAGCGGGAACAGCATCTTCACCGGCGCCTTCTGCGCCTGCTGCTGGGCCCGCAGCCGGCGGCGGATCCGCATCTCGTCGGCCTGCGCGCGCAGGAGTCGCGAGATCGACACGCCGAACGTGTCGGCCTGGAGCATCGCCATGATGAACGTCCGGAGCTCGGGCACGTCGCACCTGACGTCCATCGCCCGCAAGGCTTCGGCGCGGCTCGCGCCGTAGCGCGTCTCGCGCAGCATCCGCCGGAACTCGTCGGAGAGCGCGCCCGGGACCGCGGTCGTCGTCCGCTCGAGTGCCTGCTCGAACCCGAGCCCGGCCTCGACCGAGATCGTGAGCAGGTCGAGGACATCGGGGAGCTGCACCGCGATCTCGTGCTGACGGCGCTCGATCGCACGGGAGAGCACGACATCGGGCGCGGCGAACGAGGCGGCCCACGCGAAGCCGACCACGAGGAGTGCGAGCATGCCTCCGAGGTGGAGGCCGACCACGACCACCACGATCCACACGAGACCCGACACGAGGCCGAGGAGCTTCAGCACCAGGATCTGGTCGACGCTGAGGTTGCTCGGACTCCCGGCGAGCGCGAGCTTGCGCGCGACCTGCTCGCGGTAGCCATCGGGCGTGAGCCGACGGGTGATCCCCGCGAGGCTCGACAGGACCGGCGCGAGGACGCGCTCCCCGATCGGCGCGAGCATCTCCTGATCGCGCACGTCCTGGATCTGGTAGCCCTCCAGGCGACGCAGCCACGCGCGCGCCTCTGCGCGCTCGGTCACGACCGACAGTGAGAACAGACCGACGACGAGCACCGCGGCGGCCGCGACGCTCGCGACGACCAGGGGGGTCACCTCAGACCTCGATCGCCATGATCCGGCGGAGCCACATGAACCCGAAGCCGGCCATGATCGCCGAGACCACCACCGCGACGATCCCGAGCGAGTCGTCGAACAGGACGTTCATGTAGTCGGGCTGGATGAGGAAGAGGACGCCGCCGAACGCCGGCGGGAAGACGCCGAGCACCCAACCCGAGAGCCGACCCTCCGCCGTGAGCGAGAGGATCTCGCTCTTGAGGCGTTCGCGCTCGGTCATCGTGCGCGCCACGGTGTCGAGCAGCTCGGCGAGGTTGCCGCCCACCTCCCGCTGGATCCGGATCGCCATCACCGCCCAGAGCAGGTCGACGGAATGCATCCGTTGGGCCGACTCCTCGAGGGCGTCCTCCACCGGTCGCCCGAGTCGGCTCTCCGTGAAGACGCGCTGGAGCTCACGACGCGAGGGCTCGACCGCCTCGTCCGCCACCGCCTCGAGGCCCTGGGTGAAGGAGAACCCTGCCCGCATCGATCCCGAGAGAAGGTTCAGCATGTCGGGGAGCTGCCGCTCGAACCGTCGCAGGCGGCGCTTCCGACGGAGCTCGAGCGTGACGAGCGGTACGACGACGGCGAGCACGGTCGCGAGCGCGGCGGACGGCACCGTGAGGAGCAGCGCCCCTCCGGCGAGGACGACGAGCACACCCGCGACGTAGAGGAAGAGCGCTTCGGGCGGGCGCAGCGGGACATCCGCCTGCACCAGCTTCGCCTCGACCCGGCGCAACAGGCCCACCTTCTCGGCCAGCCGGCCCGTGAGGCCGACCATCTCCTGCATGAGCCGCGTCTCCGCGAGGGACGAGTCGGCATGCGGGAGCTCCGGCTCGATGATCGGCTCGTCGTCGAAGCCGAACCCGGCGAGCCGGCGCTCGAGGTCGGTGCGATGGTCGCCGCCGAGGAGCATGAGCATGAGCGCGAGGGTGAACACCGCGCCGCCCATGAGCAGGGCCAGGACGGCCGCGGTCATCGGCGTACCTGGGCGCGCCGCACGAAGCGCTCCGTGGTGAACATGGACGCGTCGAGGGTGACACCGTGGTTCGCGAGCCGGTCCCCGAACGCGGGGCGGATCCCCGTCGACTTCGTGCGCCCGAGGAAGCGGCCACTCTCGTCGATGCCCATGCCGTAGTCGAAGAGGTAGAGGTCCTGGAGCACGATCACGTCGCCCTCCATCCCCATCACCTCGCTGACGTGGGTGACCCTTCGGGTGCCGTCGCGCAGGCGGCTGAGGTGCACGATGACGTCGAGCGCCGAAGCCATCTGCTCTCGGATGACCCGGACGGGCAGGTCCATTCCGGCCATGAGCGACATGGTCTCGATGCGCGAGAGCGTGTCTCGGGGGGCGTTCGAGTGCACGGTGGTGAGCGAACCGTCGTGGCCGGTGTTCATCGCCTGCAACATGTCGAGCGCCTCCGAACCGCGCACCTCCCCCACCACGATCCGGTCGGGGCGCATCCGCAGCGAGTTCCGCACGAGGTCCCGGATGCGGACCTCGCCCTTGCCCTCGATGTTCGGAGGGCGCGACTCCAGCGACAGGACGTGTGGCTGCTGGAGCTGGAGCTCCTTGGAGTCCTCGATCGTGAGGATCCGTTCGTCCGACGGGATGAAGGACGAGAGCACATTGAGCAGGGTGGTCTTCCCGGTACCGGTGCCGCCGCTCACGACCCCGTTGAGCCGTCCGCGCACGCACGCATCGAGGAAGTGGGCCACCTGCTGATCGAGCGTGCCCATGGCGATCAAGTCATCGACGGTGAACGGATCACTCGCAAAGCGCCGGATCGTGAGGAACGGGCCTCCGATCGCGAGTGGGTGGACGACGGCGTTCACCCGAGAGCCGTCCGGGAGTCGCGCGTCCACCATCGGGGTCGCTTCGTCGACGCGCCGGCCGACCTGGCTCACGATCTTGTCGATGATGCGGCGTAGGTGCATCTCGTCGACGAACTGCGTGTCGGTGAGCACGATCTTGCCGCTGCGCTCGATGTAGACACGGTCGGGACCGTTCACCATGATCTCGTTCACGTCGGGATCACGGAGCAGCTGGTCGATCGGGCCGTACCCCAGGACGTCGTCGAACACCGAGGCGACGAGGGCTTGGCGATCCGCCGCTGCGATCGCGAAGCGCTCTTGTGCGAGC
>JBKJJI010000364.1:0-8837 GCA_046598115.1 Acidimicrobiia bacterium
GGTCGACGGCGGGGTCGAGGTGAGCATCCCCGCCGTGGTGGTCGCGAAGCCGTCCATCGCGTGCGAGAACGCGACGTACTCGAACGCCATCGTGGAGCGGTACCAGTAACCCGTGTCGGGCGGCTCGCCGTCGAGTCCGGCGAACGCCTTCGCCCACTTCTCGGTCGCGCCGAACACCACGGCGTACGGCAGGTACTCGGAGAAGAGGTTCTTGCGCTCGGCGAAGCGCGCCCGCTCCTTCTCCGACTCCTCGATGAAGCGTCGGAACCCGTTCGTGCGACGCAGCAGCGCGCTCCCCTTCGCCGTGCGCGCCGGGGCGTTCTGCGCGCTGAACATCCAGAACAGGCCGAGCCCCACAGCAGGGGTGCCGAGCAACCCGAGGCTCGTGAACCTCGCGAGCACGAACGTCAGACCGACCCCGGCGAGCAGCACCACGAGGCCGAGGCACCCGGCGGAGAACTGGGCACTCGCCGGGTCGCGGGTGAACCAACCTTGGGCCTTGGCGTCCCCGGTGAGGGCCTTCTGCACCTTGGCCATCCGAGCGGCGAACTTCTGCTTGAGGTCGCCGAGCTCGACCGTGTCGCCGTTGCGGAACAGCCCCTCGAGCAGCGCCTTCTCGTACTCGAGGAGCTTGGCGTCGGACTTGTCGAGCTTCGTGAGCTTCCAGTCGTTCTTCACGAAACGCGAGCCCGACTCCACCTCCTCGATGACCAGGTGCTTGCGCACGGCAAGGTCGACGATCGTGGCGGTCACGTCGAGGGGGTGGGCCTTGAAGTCGACGAGGGTGCCGACCTGGCCGGGGCGCAGGTCGTCGGGCGGCTCGAACTCCACCGGGGTCTCGGTCTTCTCCGCGAGCACCGGCGTGAGCTCGTCGGCACCGCCCTCACTCCCGAAGGTCTGATCGACGGCACCTCCCTTGAAACGGCGGTCGCGCGCCTTGCGGCCGACGGCGAGGAAGAACGCGCCGAACCCGCCCGCTGCGATCGCCAGCGCTCCGGCCACCGTGCCGCCGTTGACCGCGAACGCCCGTCCGACCGTCCAGCGCTCCTCGAGGATCGGCTTCGGCTGCGGGACCACGCCCTTGGGCAGCCCGATGGTGACGGTCAGCCCCTGGAAGGGGAAGAGCTGGGTCTGGGCGAAACTCGCGACGTCGCCCTCGAACGACGACGTGTCGCACGGGAGGTTCGAGCCGAACGAGCCCTGGGCGCAGTTCACCGCGGTGATGTCGCCTGGCGTGGTGACCTGCACCGAGACGTCGTCGATGATCGTCGCCCACTGCGTGCCGACGGCGTTCCAGACCAGCTCGTCGTGCTCGGAGAACGCGTTGAGCGCACCCCGGACCCGGTACGTGATCTCGTAGGTGTGCTCGCCGGTGATCGTGCGGTCGGGGTCGCCGATCTTGATCCGGTGGTACCCGATGCTGTTCTCGGAGAACGACTCGTTCGTGTACTGGCCGGGCGTCCCCTCGGAGGTGCGGACCGACACCACCTCGAGCGGATACACCCGGTCGGTCTCGGACTTCTTCGGGTAGTCGAAGCGCACCGGGACGTCGCGGAAGATGCCGTGCTTGGAGAGGAACCCGAAGTCGTAGACGATCGTCTCCTCCACGAGCAGGTCGCCGCTCGCCTCGATCGTGAGACTCACCTTGAAGCGACTGATGTGCTCGGAGCCGCTCTGGAAGCCGCCCGCACCGGTACGGACGGTGCCGGTGGGGACCGCGCTCGCCGACGCGGGAGCGAGCACCGCGAGGGCCAAGAGTCCGATGCCGGCCAGCGCACGACGCAGATGCATCCGTGGGTTCATGGCGCGTGACGATACTCCCGCGCGATCCGTACTCCCGCGCGATCCGAACGCCACGACACCCGAACCCCGTTGCTAGCGTCCGCTCGATGCACTCGGAGCACTCCCGCACGGCCAACCGGTGAGCACACCCGACGCCGGAGCGTTGGCGAGCGCCGTCGCCCGCGACCTCGGTGCGCCGGTCGAGATCACCGGGCTCGTGCGCCTCTCGGGGGGTGCGTCACGCGAGACGTGGTCGTTCGACGCCACCCCCGCGGGCGGTGCTCCGCTCGCACTCGTGTTGCGTCGCGACCCCGGGGCCTCCGTCGGCGCGTCGGCGCGGGAGACGGAGTTCGAGCTCCTCCGCGCCGCAGGTGAAGGTGGGGTCGCGGTGCCCGCAGCCCGCTTCGTGCTCGACCCGTCCGACGGGCTCGGCTCCGGGTTCGTCATGGAGCGCATCGACGGCGAGACGATCCCGCGTCGTATCCTGCGCGACGACGAGTACACCGATGCCCGCGCTGTGCTCGCCCCGCAGCTCGGAACGGCCGCGGCGCGGATCCACGCGCTCGACGTCGAGCGCCTCCCCGAGCTCCCGGTCCTCGGTGCACGGGAGCAGCTCACGCAGTACCGAGGGGTGCTCGACTCGATCGGCGAGTCCCACCCCGCGTTCGAGCTGGCGCTCCGCTGGCTCGACGACCACGCACCACCCCCGGTGGAGCCGAGGCTCGTCCACGGCGACCTCCGCAACGGCAACCTCATCGTCGGCCCCGAGGGCCTGCGCGCGGTGCTCGACTGGGAGCTGGCCCACCTCGGCGACCCCATCGAGGACCTCGGGTGGTGCTGCGTGCGCTCCTGGCGCTTCGGGAACATCGACCGCCCGGTCGGCGGCTTCGGGACGGTCGACGCGCTCACCACCGCATACGTCGAAGCGGGCGGTGCGCCCGTCGACCCCGACCACCTCCGCTACTGGGAGACGTTCGGCACGCTGAAGTGGGGGGTGATCTGCGGCGGCCAGGCGTTCACGCACCTCAGCGGGATCGTGCGCTCCGTCGAGCTCGCGACGCTCGGTCGGCGCATCGCGGAGACCGAGTGGGACGTGCTCGGGCTCATCGCGGGCGACGCGGTCGAGGCCGTCGCGCCGACCGCGCTCGACCCGGTCGAGCCCGGCCTCGGCCTCCAGGACCGCCCGACGGCGGCCGAGCTCCTCGAAGCGGTGCGGGAGTTCCTCGAGCACGACGTGATGGGCGCGACGGAGGGCCGCACCTCGTTCCACGCGCGGGTGGCCGTGAACGCACTCGGGATCATCGAACGGGAGCTGCGGCTCGGACCAGCAGTCGACGCGCCCGTGCTCGAGCGGCTGGGCACGCTCCTCGGGCACACCGACGCCCCGCCGCGGACGCTCGTCGTCGAGCTCGCCGCGCGCATCCGCGACGGGTCGCTCGACGACCGGCGCGACGAGGTCGTCGGGGCCATCGTCGAACTCGTGCGAGCCAAGCTCACCGTCGCCAACCCGCGCTACCTGGAGAGCCCCGGTCCCGACGCCGGGTAGGTTCGCCGCATGCGCATCGCCACCTGGAACGTCAACTCGCTGAAGGCCCGACTCCCCCGCGTGGAGGAGTGGCTCGGGTTCGCCGAGTGCGACGTCCTCTGCCTCCAGGAGACCAAGCTCGCCGACGACGCCTTCCCGCAGCTCACGTTCGAGGCGATGGGGTACGAAGCCGCGCACCACGGTCAGGGAAGGTGGAACGGGGTCGCGATCCTCTCGCGGGTGGGGCTCACCGACGTGACCTCGGGCTTCGGCGACCTCGACGACCCCTACGAGGGCGAGGCCCGCCTCCTCGCGGCCACGTGCGGCGGCGTCCGGATCGCCAGCGTGTACGTGCCGAACGGCCGTGAGGTCGACACCGAGTTCTACGACCGCAAGCTCGTCTGGCTCGAACGCCTCCGCGAGTGGCTCGACGCGACGGCGATGCCGACCGACTCCGTCGCGGTGCTCGGCGACTTCAACGTGGCGCCCGAGGACCGAGACGTGTGGTCGATGAAGGCGTTCGAGGGGTCCACACACGTGACGCCACGCGAGCGCGCCGCGATCACGGCGCTGACGGACTGGGGGCTCGTCGACACGTTCCGCACGCAGTACGAGCAGGACAAGCTCTTCAGCTACTGGGACTACCGCCGCGGCGACTTCCACCAGCACCGCGGCATGCGCATCGACTTGGTCCTCGCCACGAAGCCGGTCGCGGAGCGCGTGCAGTGGGCGCTCGTCGACCGGAACGCGCGGAAAGGGCAGGGTCCCTCGGACCACACCCCGGTGATCATCGACCTGGCCGACTGAACCCGGATCCACTGAAGGGCGGTCGCCGCGCCGGCATGAGCCAACCTGCCCCAGGCCGACCGCTACGGCAAGCGCTCGGCACCGGCCTGCTCAGAAGATGTTGCTCCCGAGGATCGTGCCCAGCCCGACCTCGTGGTGACCGTGCCGTGTCGCCGAGAGCGTCGCGCCCACGACGAAGCCGTCGAGTCCGAGGGCGAGCACGTCGGTGATCAGCACCAGGCCCTCTCCTCCACGCCGAACCCTATCGTGGGAGCAATTCGATGATGCCTGGCGGAAACACGGAACCGACCGACACAACCGGCGCGCCCGACTCGACGCGGTGGCACGCGCTGTCGGCCGACGAGGTCGCTGCGCGCCTGGACGTCGAACCGACGCGCGGACTCGACCGGTCCGAGATCGAGCGCCGGCGTGGCGAGGTGGGACCGAACGCGATCGCCAGCGCGCGCCGACGCTCGCCGGTGCTCATCTTCCTCGACCAATTCCGGAGCCTCCTCACGTACGTCCTGATCGGCGCCGCGGTGCTCGCCGCCGTCGTCGGCGACGTCAAGGACCCCATCGTGATCGGGGGCGTCCTGCTCGTGAACGCGGTCATCGGCTTCGTCCAGACCTACCGCGCCGAGCGCAGCATCGACGCATTGCAGCGGATGCTCGTCATCCGGGTTCGCGTCCGACGCGCGGGCCTGGTCGAGGAGGTCGACAGCGAGTCGCTCGTGCCGGGCGACATCGTGCAGCTCCTGGCCGGTGACCGCGTGCCGGCTGATGGCCGCCTCCTGGTCACCGCGAACCTCGCCGTCGACGAGTCCGCCCTCACCGGGGAGTCGGCTCCCGTCGAGAAAGGCTCCGACGCCCTCCCCGACCTCGCGCTCCCGGTCGCCGACCGGGAGAACCTCGCGTTCATGAACACGTCGGTCGCTCGGGGCCGGGGCGAGATGGTCGTCACCCAGACCGGGATGCGCACCGCTGTCGGCCGACTCGCCGTGATGCTCTCCGACGTCGCACCCCATCCGACGCCGCTCCAGCGCCAGCTCGACGGCGTCGGGCGGCGTCTCGCGCTCTTGGCCGGGCTCGCCAGCCTGGCGGTGTTCGGACTCGCACTGGGAGCGGGCGACGACTGGAACGACGCACTGCTCACGTCGGTGGCGCTCGCGGTCGCCGCGATCCCCGAGGGACTGCCCGCGGTCGTCGCGGTCACACTCGCGGTCGGCGCGCACCGGATGGCGAAGCAGCACTCGATCGTCAAGCGCCTCGCGTCCGTCGAGACGTTGGGTTGCACCACCGTGATCTGCACGGACAAGACCGGAACCCTCACGCTCAACGCGATGACCGCGCGTGTGGTGATGTTCGCGGAACATCTCTTCGAGGTCGAGGGGAACGGTTACGAGCCGGCCGGGTCGATCACCGATCCCGACGGCGGCGACGTTCCCCCGCTCGAGCAGGCGCTCCTCCCCGTCGTGCTGTGCAGCAACTCGCGGGTCGTCGACAGCGCTGTCGTCGGCGATCCCACGGAAGCCGCGCTGCTCGTGCTGGCCGGGAAGGGCGGCGTCGACATCGAGGATGCGAGGCGCCGCTGGCCACGGATCGCCGAGGTGCCCTTCGACGCGAGGCACAAGCTCATGGCCACCTTCCACCGCCCGGCCGACTCGGCCGACGATGCCGTGTTCGTCGCCGTGAAGGGAGCGCCCGAGTCGGTGCTGCCCCGCTGCCACACCGTCGCGAGCCGTGACGGGATGACTCCGATGGAGGGCGCGACGCGCTCCCTGATCGAGTCGACCCTCGACGGGCTCGCGCGCCGGGGACTGCGAGTGATCGCGGTCGCGAGCCGGCGACTCTCCGATCCGACCACCGCGGCAGCCTTCGCCGACGACGTGGCGTTCGACATGCTCGAGGGCCTGACCCTCGAGCTGCTCGTGGGCATCCTCGACCCGCCACGCCCGGAGGTCTCCGAGGCGATCCGTCGGTGCCGAGACGCCGGGGTGCAGGTGAAGATGATCACCGGCGATCACCGTGCGACTGCGAGCGCCATCGCCGCACAGGTCGGGATCGACGGCGACGTCCTCACGGGTGCCGAGCTCGACGACCTCTCGGTCGACGGCCTCGCCCGACGCATCGACGCCACGGGCGTGTTCGCACGTGTCGCGCCCGAGCACAAAGTGCAGATCGTGTCGGCGCTCCAGCACTCGGGCCAGGTCGTCGCGATGACGGGCGACGGCGTGAACGACGCACCGGCGCTCAAGCATGCCGACATCGGCGTCGCGATGGGGATCACCGGCACGGACGTGACGAAGGAAGCAGCCGAGATGGTGCTCGCCGACGACAACTTCGCCACCATCGTCGGTGCGGTGCGGAGCGGCCGGACCATCTACGACAACATCCTCAAATTCGTGCGCTTCCAGCTCTCGACGAACATCGGCGCGATCCTGACGATCCTCGGTGCACGCCTGATCGGCCTCCCCACCCCGTTCACCCCGGTACAGGTCCTGTGGGTCAACCTGATCATGGACGGTCCCCCGGCCCTCGCGCTCGGGCTCGACCCGCCCGAGGCCGACGTGATGGAACGTCCGCCCCGGACGCCCGGCGAAGCGGTCCTCCCGCGCGCACGCGTCGCGCGCCTGGCGATGCTCGGGCTCGTGATGGCCATCGGGACGCTCGGCGTCTTCGCATGGGCCGACGCTCGCTACCGAGGCAACGTCGCCGTCACGATGGCGTTCACGACGTTCGTCCTCTTCCAGGTCGCGAACGCGTTCAACCAGCGGAGCGAGACGGTCACGGCGTTCACGCGCCGGTCGTTCAGGAATTGGAGATTGTGGACCGCGCTCGCCATCGTGGTCGCGTTGCAGGTCGCCGCCGACTTCGGTCCGCTGGCCTCGCTGTTCGACACCGCGCCACTCAGCGTCGGTGAGTGGCTCCTCTGCGCAGCGGTCGCGACGAGCGTCCTCGTCGCCGAGGAGATCCGGAAGGCACTCCGGCTCGGAGCGCGAGACGCCCCGTCCCCGCCGATCGTCCCGCCGATCGTCCCGACCCCGAGTCGCACCGGGCGGGAGTGATGGAGCAGGCTCACCCGATGCAAGTCATTCACCTGGTTCGCCATGGCCGCACCGCGTGGAACGTGCAGCGGCGGGTGATGGGCTGGCTCGACGAGGACGTGGAGCCCGTTGCTCGCCGCGACGCGGAGGCCGTGGCCGACGCGCTGGCAGGTGAGGACGTGGCCGCGATCCTGTCGAGCCCGCTGCGCCGGGCACTGCAGACGGCAGGTCCCTTGGCGAATCGGGTCGGTATCGAGCCGCGCCTCGATGACCGCGTCGGCGAACTGCGGGCGGGCCCGTGGGAGGGGCTCACCGAGGACGAGATCGGCGAACGATGGCCCGGGGAGTGGCGCCGATGGCGGAACGAGCCGCACACCCTGGCGCTCGAGGGTCGCGAGACGCTGCGCGAACTGAACGCCCGGGTCGCCGCGGTGCTGGACGAGCTCGCCTGTAGCTCAGCCGCCTCCGGCGCGGCCGTGGTGTACACCCACGATGCCGTGGTACGGGCCGCGGTCGCCTGGGCGCTACGGACGGGACCCGAGGTCTACCGGCACGTCGAGGTCGCCAACTGCTCCATCACGACGGTACGCATCCTCGACGGCGTGCGCCGGCTGGTGCGGGCCAACGAGGTCGGCCACCTCGAACGGCGCGGTAGCGAGGGTTACTAACGGCTCGGGCGCGGACGGGCCGACCTCGCCGGCCGGGATCGTGACGGTCACCGGCGAGCGGCGGGCGCACGCGACGAGCCGGGCGAGGTCGGGGAGCGACGTCACCACGGGGACGCCGCTCCCCGCGAACGCGTCCGGGTGGCCGGGACGAGAGAGCCCGACGAAGCGGACCCCCGCGGTCCGGGCGATCGCAGCGTCGCGCAGCGCGTCGCCGACGAACAGGACGTCGTTGGGAGCGACGCCGATCGCGGCCGCCCAGGCCCGGAGCTGCGCCACCTTGGGATGGTCCGGCCGCCAGCCGTCGACCGCAGCTGCGCGCTGGGCCAGCCCGTGGCGCCGGCAAAACTCCTGGACGAGCTCAGCGCGCGTGCTGCTGCAGACGAGGGCGGGGACGTCGGCGCGCCCGAGGCGCTCGATGGCCGCTTCCGCGTCCGCGAACGGTCGGCAGCCTCCCATGAGGCCCTCCTTGGCGGCTTCGAAACCGACGGCGATCTCGTCGAGGCGCGGGTGGCCGTACGCGATGACGTCGAGCTGGGTCCGGAAGTCGTCGCCCGTGGTCGCGAGGTAACGGCGCGTGGCTTCGTCGCGCGGCATGCCGAGCTCGAGCGAGAGCAGCTCGGCTGCGAGCTTCGCGAGCATCCCCATGGAGTCTGCCACCGTGCCGTCGAAGTCGAACGCCACGGCACGCACCCCCATGTAGTGGGCACCCGGTCCGCCGGCCCACCAGGACGCGCGGAGCCGCACGCTCACGATCCCTGCGCACAGGACCGCAACGACGGTGAGCGCGGCCAGCAGCGAGCTGGCGTGCACTGCCGCGCCCAAGGCGCCCAGCGTCAGGATCAACAGTCGCAGGTCGCGGCCGCGACCGCCTGCGAGGAGGATGCCGTGGTACCGGTGGCCAAGGTCGGCGCCGGCCTTGGCCGTGGTGTAGCTGACGAGCATGTGCCCAACGAGGGCCAGACCGGCGATGGCTATCACGACCGGTACCTGTGCCGACCCAAGTTGGCCGGCGAGGTCCCCCGAGGTCGCGAG
>JBKJJI010000400.1:0-5802 GCA_046598115.1 Acidimicrobiia bacterium
AACATCGTGATCGGCGGGCAGCGCATCTCACGGACGGGTCAGGGCTTCATCGAGGAGCCGCTGCACTGGCTCGGCCGCGAGGGGGTCGCCGCCGCCGGCGGCCTGTTCATCTGGGCCACCGTGATCGGCCTCGCCCTGGCCTGGGCTCTGCCGTGGTATGAGCCCGACGGTGAGCACGATCGTCACGTGGAACCGGTGGCCTTCGCCGGACCGACCAGCCGTCGGCGCGTCCTGGGTCTCGTCGGCGCCGCGCTGGTCGCCGTCGTCGCCGGGTACGACACCATCCGGGCCGTGCTCCGACCGCGCTACGTCAAACACACGCCCGGCCCCAGCCCGCTTGCCGCCGACCGCGTGGTCCATTCGGTCTGCCTGTCCTGCGACGCCCGTTGCGGCGACCGAGCGCTCGTACGCGACGGGGTGGTGCGCAACCTGTTCGGCAACCCCTACCACCCCGCGTCGACCATGAACCGCCCGCTGCCGATGGCCACCAGCGCCGACGACTCGTTGCGCTCGAGCGGCTCGCTGTGCCTGAAGGGGGTCAGCGGCCTGCAGTACCTCTACGACCCGTACCGCATCCGCCTGCCGCTCAAGCGCACCGGACCGCGCGGCTCGGGCCGGTTCGAGCCGATCCCGTGGGAGCAGCTGGTCGAAGAGGTCGTGGAGGGGGGACGGCTGTTCGCCGGCATCGGCGAGGACCGCGAGATCGAGGGTCTCCGCGCCATCCGCAGCTTCGATCCGATCGACCCCGGCGCGCCAGAGCTCGGTCCGAAGAGCTACGGCCTGGTCTGGAACACCGGCCGCGGCCAACCGGGCCGCCAGGACTTCATCGAGCGCTTCCTCAGCGCGTACGGGTCGGCCAACTACGTCAGCCACACCGACCTGTGCCAGATGAACTTCTACGTCGCCAACTACCTGTTCACCGGCAAGTACAACGGCGAGGTCAAGGGGCACAGCCAGCTGTTCGCCGACATCAACGAGAGCGAGTACATGCTGCTGTTCGGCGTCAACCTCGGCGGCGGCTGGAAGCCGGGGGTCAACACGTCGGCACCGATCCTGGCCACCCGTCACGCGCAGGGTGACGGCACGCTCATCCTGATCGATCCCTACGTGCCGGTCGGGCGCCACTACGCCGACGACTGGGTCCCGATCAAGCCCCGCGGCGACGCCGCGCTCGCGCTCGCGATGATCCGCTGGATCATCGACCACAAACGCTACGACGCCCGCTACCTCGAGAACACCTCGCAGGGCGCGGCCGCCGCCGACGGCGAGTCGACCTGGCTCAACGGCACCTACCTGGTCGTGTGGCAGGACGGTGACGAGCGCGACCGGCGGTTCCTGCGGGCGCGCGATCTCGGGATCGGCGACGACGAGTACGTCGTGATCGACAGCGACGGCCAGCCCAGCACCCACCTCGGCGCGGACGCCGGGCAGCTGTTCGTCCGCACAACGGTCACCGACGCGACGGGTCGTGAGCTGGAGGTGCGTTCCGCGCTGCAGCTGCTGCGCGACGAGGCGTTCAGCCGCAGCCTGGACGAGTGGTCAGAGCTGTGCGGGGTTCCGCTCGAGCGGATCGAGCAGCTCGCGGAGGGCTTCACGAGCCACGGCAAGCGGGCGACCGCCTCGTTCTACCGCGGCGCCGCGATGCACTCCCAGGGGATGTACGCCGGCTGGGCGATCAACCTGCTCAACGCGATGGTCGGCAACTTCAACTGGCGCGGCGGGGTGGTCAAGAACGCCTCCGGCCCGAAGTGGGAGGAGGGGCTCTACGCGCTCATGGAGGTCCCCGACGCGCCGGAGACCTCCGGGGTCCACATCTCCCGGATCGGCGCGATGTCGTCGATCAACTACGAGGAATCCAGTGAGTACCGGGCGAAGGTGGCCGCGGGGGAAAACCCCTATCCACCGAAGCGGCCCTGGTACCCCTTCACCCACGCCGGCATCACCACCGAGGCCCTGGCGGCCGCGGACACCGGCTACCCGTACCCGATCAAGTGCTACATCAACTACTACATCAACTCGCGACACAGCGTGCCCGGCGGGGTCCGGTTCGAGGAGACCTTCCAGGATCCCGAACGCATCCCGCTGTTCATCAGCGTCGACACCACGATCAGCGAGACCAGCATCTTCTCCGACTACATCGTGCCCGACGTGATGTTCCTCGATGGCCAGTGGGGGTTCGTGCCCCTGCACGTCGGTGTGGTCCAGCAGGAGCACCTCGGGATCCGCACCCCGGCCGTTGAGCCGCTGACGGGGAGGACCGACGACGATCGGGCGATGATGCTCGAGACGTTCCTCATCGATCTGGCCGAGCGCTTGGGTCTCCCGGGCTACGGCGCCGAGGGCATCGTCGGCGCCGGGCCCCACGAAGGTCGACGGTTCCCTCTGCACACCGCCGAGGACTTCTACCTGCGCGGTGTGGCGAACCTTGCGGACAACGCCGGGGTCCCCCCGGCCGACGCCGCAGACCTCGACTTCGTCGAACGTGGCTACCCCGCGGCTACCTCCAGGGACGTGCTGCGCCCGGAGGAGTGGCGCCGTGCCGCCTACCTGCTCGCACGGGGTGGCTACTTCGCCGATCCGGAGAGCGCATGGGACGAACGCGGTCACGCCACCGGGGGCATCCAGGTCGACCCGGCCGCGCCACTGCAGGTCTGGCACGAAGAGCTCGCCACGGCGATCGAGCCCGCCACCGGACGGATCCGTCCGGGCACGGCTGCCTGGCTGCCCGCGGAGGACGGCCGCGGCAACGACCTCGACGCTATGGACGCCGCTGAGTTCCCGTTCCAGGTCGTCACCTTCCGCCTGTCGACCCGCACCAAGGCGCGCACCGCCTACGACTACTGGGCCATCGAGATCCACCCCACCAACTACCTCGAGGTAAACCCCGAGGACGCCGCCGAGCTCGGGCTCGCGACCGGCGACCGGGTCAAGGTCGCCTCCCGCAGCGGCGAGGTGGTGGCGACGGTGAAGGTCTCCCCGCGCGTCAGTCGCGGCGTGGTCGCCGGCACCCACCACTTCGGTCACACCCAGCAGGGCAACAGCCCCTGGACCATCGCCGACGCGGCGGCGGCCGTGTCCGGCACCCGCGAGTTCAGCCCGGTCATGCACGGTCTGCACACCCCGATCACCGACGGCGACCGGGTCCGACCTGACACCAAGCGTGCCTCCGCCGGGTTCAACATCAACGACGCCATGCGCCGCAACGGCGCTGATCTGGCGGGCACCCCGCTGGTCGACAACGCGGGCGGCGCGACGATCTACCTCGACAGCCGGGTCCGGCTCGAGAAGATCTAGCGTCGCGTCCAGGGCTGCAGTTGCAGGGTTTCGCGCGTAGGCGGTGAGCCTGTAGGTGCCGGAAGTCCATCGCCGTCGCGTTTTGAGCCGTTCGATCAGTCGGTACGGTCGGCTTCCATGAGCCTGGTCGCGACGGCCCGGACAGCTACGAGCGCTGCTCGTCGAATACATCGACCACTACAACCAGCACCGACCCCACCGATCGCTACACCAGTCCGCGCCGGAAGACACCAACGTCTTGGCGATCGGGACCAGTCAACCGATCGTGCGACACACACGCTGCGGCGGACTCATCAACGAATACCGCCCCGCCGCCTGACCCGCGGACCCAACACCGGCCACCACGACCAGACGCTCGCCCTGCTTCGACGCGCGCAAACGCATCAGACGCGGAACCAGAACGGCCCGACCGAGCGAGAACCCACCGCGTTCAATCTCGCAACGCCTCAAGAACATGCTGGCGACGGATTCCCGGCACCTACAGGCGAAGCTGACCGAACCCGCTCGACTCAGGCGGACTGCACCACGCAACGGCACGTGGTGGACTCCCGTCAGGTCACTCAGAGGGCGACGGGCAGCGGCTTGTTCACCGGGTCGGTCATCTCGGCCGGATCGACGCTGAAGCCGAACACGGCGCGATACGTCGTCCCGGGGACGTCGCGGTGCACCACGCCGGCCGGGGCGTCGACCCTCGTGCCGGCCTTCGCCTCCTCGACGGTCCCGTCCTCGCACACGGCCGCGGCGGTGCCGGAGACGACGAAGACCTGCGAGTCGAAGTCGTGCCAGTGGTAGTCCTCCTCGGCGCCGGTGACGTCGAGGGCGACCGCATGCCACCCGCGCGCGGCGATCTCGGCGATCGCGTCCTCCTCGGTGGAGAAGTGACCCTCGGTGTAGGTGAACCGACGCGCGCCCATCGCCGCAGTGTAAGGCGAATGGCCCCTCGCCGGGGTCGGTCTGTAACGTGTTCCAGTCTTCGAGATCGGCTCCAGCGTGAGGGATCGCCCATGTACATCGGTCTGACCGACGAGCAGCGCCAGCTCCAGCGGGAGGTGCGCGACTACTACAAGGAGCTGCTCACCCCCGAGGTCCGCGCCTCGCTGCACGGCGCCGGCGGCGTCGGCCCGGCGATGCGCAAGGTCGTGAAGCAGATGGGCTCCGACGGCTGGCTCGGCGTCGGGTGGCCCAAGGAGTACGGCGGGCGGGGCTTCACGCCGGTCGAGCAGTTCATCTGGTTCGACGAGTCGATGCGCGCCGGCGCTCCGGTACCGATGCTCACGGTCAACACCGTCGGACCCACGATCATGCACTTCGGCTCCGACGAGCAGAAGGACTTCTTCCTGCCGAAGATCATGGCGGGGGAGATCCACTTCTGCATCGGCTACTCCGAACCGGGGGCGGGCACCGATCTCGCGGCGCTGAAGACGAAGGCCGAGCGTGATGGCGACGAGTACGTCATCAACGGTCAGAAGATGTGGACGAGCCTGGCGAGCGATGCCGACTACATCTGGCTCGCGGTGCGCACCGATCAGAACGTCAAGAAGCACAAGGGCATCTCGTTGTTCGTGCTGCCCATGGACACGCCCGGCATCAAGGTGCTCCCGATCCACGTGATGGGGGAGTCCGACATCAACCAGACCTACTTCGAGGACGTGCGGGTGCCGGCGAGCACCCGGGTCGGTGAGGAGAACGAGGGCTGGAAGCTCATCACCAACCAGCTCAACCACGAGCGGGTCACGCTCTGCTCGTCGGGGATGGTCGAGCGAGCCCTCAACGACGTGCGGACCTGGGCGCAGGAGACGACGCTGCCCGGCGGACAGCGCGTCGCCGACCAGGAGTGGGTCCAGGTGAGCCTCGCCCGAGTGCACGCCCGCCTCGAGTTCCTGCGGCTCATCAACTGGAAGATCGCGTGGGCGTCGACCACGGGCACGCTCCAGCCGGCCGACGCATCCTCCACCAAGGTCTTCGGCACCGAGTTCTACATCGAGTCGCACCGGCTCTTGATGGAGATCCTCGGCCAGCACTCGTACCTCAAGGACGACGCCGCGGGGACCGTGCTCCAGGCCCGGCTCGAGTCGTCGTACCGCGGCCTGATCATCCTCACGTTCGGGGGCGGCACCAACGAGGTCCAGCGCGACCTCATCGCGGTGTTCGGCCTCGGCATGCCCCTCGCTCCTCGATAACAAGAGAGAAGAGACATGGACTTCAGCTTCAACGAAGAGCAGCAGGACCTCCAGGGTCTGGCGAAGCAGATCCTCGAGAACGAGGTCACGAACGAGCGCCTCAAGGAGACCGAGGCCGGCGAGACGAACTTCGACCGTGACCTGTGGGCGAAGCTTGCCGAGGCGGGGCTGCTCGGTATCGCGATCCCCGAGGCGCACGGCGGTGGGGGCTACGGCCGACCTGCTCGAGCACGAGCGCGACTTCGAGGTAGCCGTAGCCCCCACCGCCGTGCGCCTCGGGGATCGCGATACCGAGCAGCCCCGCCTCGGCAAGCTTCGCCCACAGGTC
>JBKJJI010000404.1:0-2573 GCA_046598115.1 Acidimicrobiia bacterium
GTCGGCTGCCGGTACGTCGGCTGCCGGTACGTCGGCCTCCGGCGCGTCGGAGGCCGGTGCGTCGGAGGCCGGTGCGTCGGCCGCGGGAGCGTCGTCAGGCAACGGTGATCGGCTCCCCGCGCCAGCGCTTCGCGAGGTCGTCGTTGCCGATCCCCTCGTTCTGGATGCGCTCCTGGAGCATCACGATCCCTTGGAGCAGCGCCTCGGGACGCGGCGGGCACCCGGGGATGTAGATGTCGACGGGAATGATCTGGTCGACGCCCTTGGTGACGGAGTAGGAGTCCCAGTACGGGCCGCCGCAATTCGCACAGGCGCCCATCGAGATCACGTACTTGGGGTCGGGCATCTGCTCGTAGAGGCGCTTGATGGCCGGCGCCATCTTGTCGGTCACCGTTCCCGAGATGACGACGAGGTCCGCTTGGCGGGGGCTGGCAGGGAACGGGATCACGCCAAGGCGCATCATGTCGTAGCGCGGGCTCGCCAGCGCGGCGGCCATCTCGATCGCGCAACACGCGAGGCCCCACTGGAACATCCACAGCGAGTACTTGCGGCTGTAGTTGAGGAGCCACGTGAGCGGCTTCGGCATCTTGCCGCTCTCGACTAGGCCCACCGGAGCACTCCCTTGCGCCAGGCGTAGACGAGGCCGAGGGCGAGCACCCCGATGAACACGACCATCTCGACGAGACCGAACAGTCCGAGCGACTCGAGGTTCACGGCCCAGGGGAAGATGAACACGGCCTCGACGTCGAAGATGACGAAGAGCAGGGCATAGACGTAGTAGCGGACGTTCGACTGGCCCCACCCACCGACCGGGTCCGAGCCCGCCTCGTAGGTGAGGTACTTCTCGGACTGCGGCCTGACGGGCCGGATCAGTCGCCCGACGCCGAGCATCGCCCCGACCATCAACAGCGCGGCAACCAACAGCAAAGCCACCGCGAGGTACTGCCGATAGAACTCCGTCACGCGAACAAGCCCTTCCGCCACCTGGCCCGGTGCGGCGCAGCATACCCACCGACTTCTCGGGAGAGACGAACCAGGGCCAGGGTTCTCGCGGTCGCACGGGTCGATGCGCACCCGGTTCACGAGTCACCCGCGCGTGGCGAGCGGTCCCCCGAGCCGGCAGGTTCCAGCGATGCACTGCACGAGCCGTCCTCGACCGACGACCGCGGGCATGACAGTCGGTCGAGCAGCCCCTATGCCCCTTAGGGGCATAGGGGCTAGCATGTCGACATGGAAGAGTCCTTGGTCGAGCTCGACAGCAGGCTCCGGGCCAGCCTCGGCAAGTTCGGGCTCGCCCCTCACAGCCGCTACCTCGTCACGAAGGAGGCCGACGGCCGCTTGATCTTCACTCCGGCTGCCGTCGTCCCCGAGATCGAGGCGCGCTTCTTGGCGAACTCGGAGCTCCTCGAGCGGATCACAGCCAACCGGGCCGATCCGTCTCGGATGGTCCGACGCCGACGTGGCTGAGCTCTCCTACGACGGGATCGCAGATCACACGCTGACCCGACTCGAGGCGAGCACGAACCATCAAGACCGAGCGCTCCTCGATCGAAGCAACGAGGTCCTGGAGCAACTTGGCGCAGATCCAGGGGATGCCTCCGTACGTCAGCGTCGATTCCAATCGGGCCTCTGGCTGGTCACCGTCCCAGGGCGCGTAGGCGAGGACGACTGGGCGCTGCTCTGGGAGCCGCACGTCGATCTTCCGGAGGACGTCATGGTCCACTACATCGGTCCGGCATCGTTCGCGTAGGCATCGCGCGCCGGGAGCTTCCCAGCGCTCATCCGCGGACCAAGCGGGACATGACCACCAACCCGGCCGGGGATCGCCTCGGTGCCCGAGACACTCCTCCGCGAAGCACGCCCTCGTCAAGCCGGGCAATCCACCCATTCGCTCACCCCGGTCCGCCGAGCGGCCCGTCGCGCGCGAGCATCGGGTGTGGCCACCATCCCCCAACCCAGCCGACTCCGGTCCGTCCGGCAGCTCGCAACACGGGACCAGCCCGACCGGGACGGCGACCGCGGCCCGGTCACCGCGTTCGTGCTCTCGGGCGGCGGCAACCAGGGTGTCGCCCAGGTCGGGATGCTGCGGGCGCTGCTCGAGCGCGGTCACCTCCCCGACGTGGTGGTCGGGACGTCGGTCGGGGCACTGAACGGCGCGGTGGTGGCCGGGGGCCCGGGCCTCGATCGGATCGCGCACCTCGAAGCGGTGTGGACGCGCCTCACCGGGGACGACGTGTTCCCGGGGAAGGGCCTGCGCATGGCGTGGAACGTGCTGCGCCGCGGGGACCACCTCTTCCCCAACGACGGCCTCCGCGCGCTGATCGAGGCCCTGCACCCGGACACGACGTTCGAGGATCTCGGGGTTCCGCTGCGGGTCGTCGCCACCGACCTCGGCACGGGCGACGAGGTGGTCATCGCGCGCGGCCCCGTTGGTCCCGCGCTGCTCGCGAGCGCGGCGCTGCCGGGGATCTTCCCCCCGGTCGAGTTCCACGGCCAGACACTCGTCGACGGCGCGGTGGTGAACCTCGTCCCGATCTCCCATGCGCTCGCCGGCCCGGTCGAGCGCATCTTCG
>JBKJJI010000188.1:0-7390 GCA_046598115.1 Acidimicrobiia bacterium
ACCCAGGCTCGGCTGGTCGCCGAAGCGCTCTGGGCACTCGGTCACGAGACGGTGATCGAGTGGTCGCGCATCACCTTCGAGTCGTCGCTCCAGAAGATCGCCCGACCGGTGAAGGCACTGCTCCGCCTCGGACGACGCGAGGCAGGGCCAATCAGCGTCGGGACCGATGCGCTCGACTCGAGCGACGAGGACGCCGATGCCCGCGCCCGCTCCCTTCGCCAGCGCTCCAGGGTGATCGGCGGGATCTGGGCCGGGATCGTGGCGACGACGAACGCCCGGACCTTGCGGAAGAGCTCACTCCGCCACCTCCGCGCCGGCCGGATCGTCGTTCGCGACCGCTACGTCCTCGATTCGGTCGTACAGCTCGAGTGGGCCTACGCGAACGGACGCGACCTCGGATGGCAGGCGGGGATCCTCCGGAGACTCGCACCTCGACCGGTTGCCGCGTTCTTCCTCGAGGTCCCGCCCGAACGCGCCCACGGGCGCAAGCCTGAGGAATTCGACGTCGACGCACTGCGTCGCCACGGTGAGACCTATGCGCGTCACACAGAGGCGCTCGGGGTCGAGGTCGTCGACGGTGCGCGATCGGAGCACGAGGTGTTCGCCGAGGTGTTGCGGGCGACACTCGCTCGGCTGGCCGTTCGTCGCGACGGACACGAACGTCGGTGACCGACCCCGCCTACGCGCCGCAGCCGGACGGCCGACGCCCGGGATCGTTCGAACGGGCCGCTCGCAACGCGATGTTCGTGATGATCGCCGAGACGGCCGCGAAGATCACGACGTTCGCGTGGACGGTCGTCGCTGCACGCGAGCTCACGAGGGGACAGTTCGGCTCGTTCAACTTCGCACTCTCGCTCGCGCTCATCCTCGCGTCGATCGCCGAGTGGGGATTCGATCCGGTGATGGTGCAGCGGGTCTCCCGAGAACCGTCGTTCAAGGAGCGCCACTTCGCCAACGCCGTCGGCTGGGAGGGGGCGATCGCCACCCTGTTGTTCGGGACGGCGGCGATCACCGCGGGGGTCGCGTCGAGTGGCACCACGCGGATCGTGGTGCTCCTCGTGCTCCTCGCCGCCTTTCTCGACGTGTTCTCCGACACGATCCGAGCCCTCGGCACGGCGGTGCAGCGCCAGGGCGTGACCTCGATCGCGCTCGTCGTCCAGCGCATCGCGACGGTCGGTGTCGCGATGCCGGTCCTGTTGCTCGGCGGCGGGCTCGAGGGATTCGCGATCGCGTTCCTCGCCGGCTACGTCGTCGGCTTCGCGGCACATCTGGTCGCCTTGCGTCGCCTCGGCGTCCGCTTCCACTTCGGACTCATCGAGCGCGACGGCATGCGGACCTTCGCCCGGGGCACGACAGCGATCGGGCTCAGCGGACTCGTGCTCGCTGTGCTCTTCCGCGTGGACGCGCTCATCCTCGCGGGTCTGAAGGGTCAAGCGGCGCTTGGTGCGTACTCCGTCGCCTATCGGCTGTTCGAGACCTCACTGTTCGTCGCGTTCGCGGTGAACAGCGCCCTGTTCCCGCTCATGGCCGAGCGCGGCGACGATCCCGACCAGGTCCGGGGGGTGATGGAGAAGGCACTCGGCTCGATCCTCTTCCTGTACCTGCCGTACACGGTCGTGTGCATCGTCGAGGCACAGGAGATCTTGGACCTCCTGTTCGGCAGCCGGTACGCCTCGATCTCCGCCTCGTCGCTGCGGTGGCTCGCGGCCGCCCCGCTCGTCTACGCACTCGCGTTCATCACCGGCTCGGCGCTCACCGCACTCCGGCGGACGGGTGGGATGCTCGTCGCCGCGCTCGTCGCGACCGTGGCGAACGTGGGCCTGAACTTCGCCCTGATCCCGCTGATCGGCATCGAAGGGGCCGCGATCACGACAACCGCGTCGTATCTCGTGGAGAGCCTCGTCCTGCTCTGGTACCTCTCGCGCGCCGGCGGTGGCCACCCCGACATCGTGACGGTCGCGTTGCCGCCTCTCGGCGGTGCCCTCATCCTCGCGGCGACGCTCGTGTTCGCTCCGGTCCCGACGGCGGTCGCGCTCGTCGTCGGGCTCGGGCTCTACGTCGTCGGCTGGTGGGCCGTCGCCCGTCGGTTCACGCCGGACCAGCTCACCTTCGTGCGTGAGCTCGGTCGCCGGGCCCTCCCCGCGCGCGGTCGATCGGTTGGCTCCTAGCGGCGGAACCCGTCCGACTCCCGGGGTTGGTCGCCTCGCTGAAGCGCGTGGCGCAGGAGCGTCACACCCCAACGCACGGCCGGCATCGGGTCGCGGCGCGACCAGATCGTGTGGACTGCACCGGGCGCGAATGCCAGCGTGCGGAGCACGTCCCGCGGGAAGCCGCCGACACGCTCGACCCGGGCTCGGCGCAGATCCTGCTCCAGCTCCTGGAAGCGGACGCCGGGCCGCGCCGTCCGACGAGGGGGCGAGGGATCGTCGAGCGCGGATCCGGCCCAGATCGCCGGCAGCTCGACGCCGGCGCCGATCGCGAGCGCGAGCGACCCGTACAGCCGACCGTTCCAGTCGATGAGGTGCGCGCGGCCGCCTTCGGGCTCGAAGAACTGGAGGTTGGCGAGCCCGGACCAACCGAGACGCCGGACAAGCGTCTGGACCTCGTCGACGAGCTCAGGGGACGCCTCGATCGTCACCGCCCGGGTGCTCGGCCCCCGCAGGGAGAACTCGAGGGTCGTCTGCGCGGAGACGGCGACCAGATCACCGCGCTGATCGGCCACGATGCTCACTGCGACCTGCCGACCGGGCACCGGCTCCTGGAGGAGCGCGGTCCCGCCGGCCGCCTCGATCTCCGCGACGCGCCGGACGACTGCGTCCCGGTCGTCGAGGCGTTGGACGAGGATGCTGCGCACGTTCGCTCCCATGTCGGGCGCCCAGTGCAACCGCGACTTCACCATCACGGGGAGCGTGCAGTCCTGGATCGAGTTGCTGGTGGCGACCTCAGTGCGCGGCACTGCCAGTCCTGCGTCTTGCGCGGCCCGCGCGAGCTCGAGCTTGTCGACGGCCCGCATCACCGATGCGTGATCGCCGTACGGGACGACCGCATCGAGGCGGTCGCGGGTGACCGAGAGCGCGACCATCTCGACGTCGTCGGCTGGGATCAGGACGTCGTAGCCCTTCTCCGCGATCGCGCCATTGACGCTCTCGACGAACGCGTCGAGGTCGTGCTCAGGTCGCGGCACGGTGTGCCGCCGGTGGATGGCGCGGCTCCCGCGAGTCCGCATCGACGGGACCGACGATCCCAGTCCGACGGTCCACCCCGCTCGCGCCAGGCTGCGGGCGGCCGGGAGGGCATAACCCGCGGTCCCGTCGTCGATGATCAGCGCGCTGCGAATCACGACGTGATGCCGTAGTCCGGCGGCGGCGGTCGGCGCAGCACCCGATGGACGATCCTTCGCATCCGTCGGAACCCGCGCGCGGCGCGCGGCGTGAACGCGGCCGCGAGGCGGCCCCGGGGATCAGTGGACGCGACCAACATCGTGGCCATGGACATCCGGTCCGGGTAGAGCTGGTTCATTCCCTCGTTGTCGCCTCCTGTGCACGAGTCGAGTCGTTCCAACCGTCGGTCGCTGTGGAACTCCTCGAGCAGGTCGAGATCGAGCTGCACGCCCGGCGAGAAGTGCGCGAACTCCTCGTCGTAGGCCACCTTGAGGTGGAACACCGTGTGGCCGCCGATCGCTGCGCATGCCATCGCAGCGGTCCGGTCGGCGGTGCCGAAGCGCCACATCTGGAGACGCCCCTGGGCATGGAGGTCCGCGCACGACATCCGGAAGAACTCCGCGTCGCCGGGATGGCTCGCGAGCGCGGTTCCCTCCGCGCCCTTCCAGCCGCTCGACTCCAGCTGCAGGAACTCCTCGACCGCCGTGCCGAGGTCGCCGCCCGCGACGACCATGTCGTCGGTATGCAGCTCCCCGCCGAGCTGCTCGGCGAGCTGGCGCCGGTGACGGCGCAGCTTCTTCCGACGCGATCCGCTGATCCGGCCCTCCGTGTAGGTCGGTTCGGGGCGACGGTCCACTGCCGCTCGCTGGTAGGCGTCGAATCGATGCGCCCGCCGCCTCCGCTGCCCGAGCACGTCGTCGAGCGGGGCGGTCGCGTTTCCGCCGTCGTGCACCGTCTCCAGGACCAGCCAGGGCACTTGAGTCGCAGCCATCCAGTCGAGCACCGCGGCCCAGGCATCGTGCGCCGCACCTTCGGAGACGAGTGGCACGCCGGACGTGAAGTGTGCGTGGCGCCACGTCGCGATCCCGGACACCGGGACCCGGCGGAACCGACGGATCGGGACGACGGGGAGCGCGAGCACCATGCGGTCGCCTACACGCACGGCCAGGAGCCCCGCGTCGGCCCCGCCATCCAGCGTCTGCGCGGCATTCGCCGCGAGCGACGCCTCGGAGCAGGGATTCTCCTCGGTCGCCACCTTCGCGAGGTCACGCCACGCATGGAGCGACGACTGCGGCAGGTCGATCAGCGGTTCGATGACGACCTGCACGGATTCGAGTATGTCAGGCCAGTGCCGCGCCTCCTGTGTGGCCAACCGCCAAGATGAGGAGGTGGACCACCCGAGCGTCTCCGTCGCGATCTGCACGCTCGGTCGACCCGATCTCGTGCGCAGCGCCCTCGATGCGATCGACGCGTGTGTGCCACCGCCGCTCGAGGTCGTGGTCGTCGACGGCGACCCCGATCGCTCTGCCGAGCCCGTTGCAACGCCCGCCAGCGGCCCACCCCGAGCCCGCTACGTCTCGTGCACGCCGGGGTTGACCCATCAGCGCAACGTCGCGTTGACCGAGGTCCGCGGCGACGTGGTGCTCTTCCTCGACGACGACGCCCGTCCGGAGCCCGATGTGATCGGCGGCCTGCAGGGCGCGTATACCGACCCCGCGGTCGTCGGCGTGACCGGCAAGGTGCTCGAGCCCCGGAGCCATCGCGTCGGCCACCAGACGTCGCGGCTGCGTCGGCTCCTCTTCCGTGCCGGCGACGAAGGGACCTTCACCAGCTACGGCTACCCCCGCCGTCTCACCGATCTCGAGACGCCGCGCGATGTCGAGTTCATGCCCGGGTGCTTCATGTCGGCGCGCACCCTCCCCGCGCGCGAGGTCGGGTTCGACGAGCACCTCGCCGGCTACGCGCTCGCAGAAGACGAGGACTTCTCCTACCGCCTCTCGCGCCTCGGGCGGATCAGGTACCGACCGGAGCTCGTCGTGCACCACGACAATGCGGGGTTCGCCGGGAGCGCAACACGCGAGTTCGCACGGCGCGTCGTGCTGAACCGCACCTATCTGTTCCGCAAGAACTTCCACCCCCGCCTGTCCTCACGCCTGCGGTTCGCGACGATGGTTGCGCTCCTCGCGGTGCACCGCCTGCTGAACCGGAACGTGCGAGGGGCGCTCGGTGTCGTCGACGGGGTGCGCGACGTCCGCAAGGGACGCTTCTAGGCTCGCGCCGTGCCGCGCCCGCGCTGGAACCGATCGAACCGCGGTCCGAGACGAACGGTCCTCGCCTACCACGCGGTCGGCGACTGCTCCCTCGCCGACGACCGCAACAGCCTCTTCGTGTCGCCGACCGCCTTCGCGGCGCAGATGGCCGACCTGGCGGCGACCCGGCGCGTCGTTCCGCTCGCCGACGCGCTCGACGCGCCGCTCCCACCGGGCAAGCCCGTGGTCGCGATCACCTTCGACGACGGCTACCGCTCGGTGCGGGAGCACGCGCTGCCGATCCTGGAGCAGCACGGGTTCCCGGCGACCATGTTCGTGCCGACGGCGTACGTCGGCGACGAGAACCGCTGGGACGAACCGTGCCCGTGCTCGCTCGCGATCATGGACGCCGACGAGCTGCGCGACGCCGATGCCCGCGGCCTGCGAATCGAGGCCCACGGACACGCGCACACCGACCTCACCGAGGCCGACGAGGAGACCGCGACGGGCGACATCGCCGACAGCCTCGACGCGCTGCGCGCGCTCCTGGGACGCGATCCCCGCTTCCTCGCCTTCGCCTTCAGCCACGGCTCTGCCGACGCGCAGCGCGCGGCCGCAGGTCTCGGCCTCGAGGCTGCGTTCTCGATCGACCGGCCCGGGACCGGACGCTTCGATCAAGCCCGGGTCCAGATCACGCGCTACGACAGCCTGCGCGCGTTCCGGTTCAAGACGGGTGGTCGCTACCTCGCGGTGCGGTTCTCGACAATGACACGCGCTGCGGTCGCACTCACCAGACCGGTGCGCGCGATGGTGCGACGCCTCCGGGCCTGACGCGGGTCGCCGGTCCAGGAAGTCGCCCCGAACGCCGGTCCGTCAGGCGGTCAGCGGCGAGGACGATGCCCATCAGGACCCAGAGGAGCGCGAGCAGCATCGGGTTCCCGGTCGTGTTCTCGATCAGTCCGTGGCCCACCTCGCCGAACAGCGCGGCACCGATCCCCGCGACCATCGCGGCCTCGGGCGCGCGTCGCAACCCACGGACGGTTCGCCGGATCGCGAGCCCCACGGCGATCGTCATGCCTACGAGGAACCCCACCGCGGGCAGCCCGGTCTCGGCGCCGACGGTGAGGAGCACGTCGTGGGCGTGCGCGGCGCCGATGGTGCGGGCCTCCGATCCCTCCTTCTCCGACGCGAACGGGAAGTTCGCGGGCCCGAAACCGAGGATCGGACGCTCGCCGATCTCACGGATCGCCTCCGACCAGATGCTCGGTCGGTCGTCGTAGGGGCTGTCGATCGCCGAGCCCACCGTGCCGAGCCGCTCGCGCACGACCTGGACCTCGGGTGCGTTCGCGCGGAACACCCCGACCGAGAGCCCGAGGACCGCCGCGCACACGAAGACGCCGACCAGGGTCCGACGGAAGTCCGGGAGAAGGACCATCAGGCCGACGACGCCGAACGCGGCGCCAATCCACGAGCCCCGCGACAACGACAGCACCAGCGCACCGGCGGCGAGGAGCCCAGAGGCGGCGGCCAGCACCCGCAGCCACGGCTCGACCTTCGCGAGCAGCGCCCCGAGCGACACCAGCAGGAGCATCACCGCGAACGATCCGAGCTCGTTCGGGTCGCCGAAGACCCCGCTCGGCCGCGCACGCACCACGAGGCCACCAGCTTCGGGGCGGATCGCCGAGAGGTTCTGGAACGCCAGGAGGGTCATCACGACGCCGACGACGAGGAACGCGGCCACGAGGATCCGGACGTCGGCGAGGCTTCGGCACGCCGCGACCACCGCCACTGCGAGGAGGAACCCGACCACGACGCTCACCATGCGAGTCGTCGCCGGTGTGACCTGCAGGGCGCCCGGTACGGCGACGACTCCCGCCGCGCACAGGGCGAGCGCCCACCCGAACGCGGGGATCCGGAGGGAGACCTCGGCCCGGCCGACGAGCACGGCGACGGTGACCGCGACGACGGCGCCCACCGACA
>JBKJJI010000238.1:0-11599 GCA_046598115.1 Acidimicrobiia bacterium
GCCACACGCACATCGCGCTGCTCGAGGGCCGGGTGCTCGTGGAGCACTCGGTGAGCACCGCGGGCGACGACGACATGTCGATCGACGGGAACATCTACCTCGGCCGGGTGCAGAACGTGCTGCCCGGCATGGAGGCCGCGTTCGTCGACATCGCCACGCCGAAGAACGGCGTGCTGTACCGAGGCGACGTCACGTGGGACAAGGACGCCATCGAGGGTTCGGCGCCCAAGATCGAGCGGATGCTGAAGAACGGCCAGAACGTCGTCGTGCAGGTCACGAAGAACCCGATCGGGGCCAAGGGCGCACGCCTCACGCAGGAGGTCAGCCTCGCCGGACGCTTCGTCGTCATGGTGCCCGGCCAGCCGCAGACCAACGGCATCTCGAAGCGTCTCCCGGAGGACGAGCGCAAGCGGCTCCGCCGGGTCCTCGAGGGGCTGCGACCGCCCGACGCCGGTCTGATCGTGCGCACCGCGGCCGAGGGCGCGACCGCCGAGGAGCTCGAGCGCGACATGCGCCGCCTCAAGCAGCAGTGGGCCCAGATCTCCGAGGTGGCCGACCGGTCGAAGTCGGCGCGGCTGCTCTACCAGGAGCCGCCGCTCGTGATGCGGCTGCTCCGCGAGGAGTTCACCAAGGAGTACCGGGCGGTCCTGATCGACGACCTGGCGATGTACGAGGAGGTCCGCGCCTACATCGAGGCCGTGACCCCCGAGCTCGCGGAGCGCATCGAGTACTACGACGAGGCCGAGGAGTCGCTGCCCCTGTTCGAGCGGCACCACGTCCACGAGCAGCTGCTGAAGGCGCTCGATCGCAAGGTGTGGCTCCCGTCGGGCGGCTCGCTGATCGTCGAGCGGACCGAGGCGCTCACCGTCGTCGACGTCAACACCGGCAAGAACGTCGGGAAGTCGAACCTCGAGGAGACGGTGTTCAAGAACAACCTCGAGGCGGCCGACGAGGTGGCCCGCCAGCTCCGTCTCCGGGACATCGGCGGGATCATCGTCATCGACTTCATCGACATGGAGATCCGCAAGAACCGGGACCAGGTCGCCGCCCGCCTGCGGGATGCGCTCGCCCGGGACAAGACCCGGACCCAGGTCTTCGACATCTCCGAGCTGGGGTTGGTCGAGATGACGAGGAAGCGGGTCTCGGAGGGCCTGGTGGAGTCGGTGAGCCAGACCTGCGAGACATGCCAGGGCCGGGGCTACCTCCTCGACGAGACCCTGCTGGAGGAGCTGCGGTAGGATCCGGGTTCCCCACGTTCCCCTCATCCACCGATTTGATCCACCGATCGAGGCAGTCGCGCATGTACGCAGTCATCCGCACCGGCGGGAAGCAGTACAAGGTCGAGTCCGGCCAGCAGCTCGCGGTCGAGAAGCTCTCGGTCGACGGCGCCGCCGCGACCGAAGGGGCCGAGCTCGAGCTCGCACCGCTGATGCTCGTCGACGGCGACACGGTGCTTGCGACCCCGAGCCAGCTGGGCAAGGCCACGGTGAAGGTCCGTGTGGTCGGCGACACCAAGGGCAAGAAGATCCAGGGCTTCACCTACAAGAACAAGTCGAACCAGCGTCGCCGCTGGGGCCACCGCCAGCACTACTCCCTGATCGAGATCACCGACATCCTGCCCGGCTGAGCCGGCCCACCGTCTCGAGAGCACGAAGGACCACGATCCATGTCGAAGAAGAAGGGCGCCGCCTCCTCCCGCAACGGTCGCGACTCCGCGGCCCAGCGCTTGGGGGTCAAGGTTCACTCCGGTCAGACGGTGACGGCGGGATCGATCATCGTCCGCCAGCGCGGCACGAAGTTCCACCCGGGCGAGAACGTGGGCCGGGGCGGCGACGACACGCTGTTCGCCACCGCGCACGGCGTGGTCCAGTTCGGCCGCCGCCGCGGCCGCAAGCTCGTCGACGTCACGCCGCCCACCTCCTGAGCGCTCCTTCCACTCCGCTCCTTCTCTCCTGGCAAGGCTCGCTCGGCGCCGGCAGAGCCGACGCCCCCTTCGGGACGCTCACCGGGCGCTCCGCTCGTCGCACAACGTCGGAGCGAACGACTCGGCGCTCCGTATCATGAACCGTGGCCCAGTCCGCGTTCGTCGACGAAGTCCAGGTCAACCTCCGCGGGGGTGACGGCGGCGCGGGTGCGGTCGCGTTCCGCCGAGAGGCGCACGTTCCCAAGGGCGGACCCGACGGCGGCGACGGCGGCGACGGCGGCGACGTGATCCTGCGGGCCGACCGCAACACCGCTTCGCTCCTCGCGTTCCGCGACCACCCTCACCGGAGGGCCGACTCGGGGACGCACGGCTCGGGCCAGAAGCGCCACGGCGCGACGGGGAAGGACCTCGTCGTTACGGTGCCCGAGGGGACGGTCGTCAAGACGCGCGACGGCGAGACCCTCGCCGATCTCGTCCACCACGGCGACTCGATCATCGCGGCGCGCGGTGGGCAAGGTGGCCGGGGCAACGCCCGCTTCCTCTCGAACTCGCGGCGGGCGCCGAGCTTCGCCGAGCAGGGCGAGTTCGGTGAGGAGCACTGGATGCGCCTCGAGGTGAAGCTGCTGGCCGACGCCGCGCTCATCGGGTTCCCGAACGCAGGGAAGTCGACCCTCATCTCCGTCATCAGCGCCGCGAAGCCGAAGATCGCGGACTATCCGTTCACGACCCTGGAGCCGAACCTCGGGGTCGTACGCTTCGGCGAGCACGAGTTCACGATTGCCGACATCCCCGGCCTCATCGAGGGTGCCGCCGAGGGGAGGGGCCTCGGGCACACCTTCCTCCGCCACGTCGAGCGCGCACGGGTGCTCGTGCTCCTCGTCGATCTGATCCCGGTCGACGAGGTGAGCCCGGCGGAGCAGGAGCGGGTGCTCCTCGAAGAGCTGGAGCGGTTCCGGCCCGAGCTCCTGGAGCGACCCCGGCTGGTGGTGGGGACCAAGAACGACGTCGCCGTCGCCGACCCCGAGATCGAGTTCGACGGGATGCGCATCGCTGCCGTTACCCGCGAGGGGCTCGACCCGTTCCTCGGCGCAGTCGCGACCCTCATCCAGGAAGCCAGGGCCAACGAGCCGGAGGTCGACGGGTTCGTCGTGCACCGGCCGCGGGAGTCGGGCTTCGACGTCGTGCGCGACGACGACGGCGCGTTCCGGGTGACCGGCCGATCGGCGGAGCGGGTCGTCGCGATGGCCGACCTCACCAATGTCGAGGCCCTGGCCTACGTCCAGGACCGCTTCCGGCGGATGGGCGTCGAGCGCGCGTTGGCGCGGGCAGGTGCGCAGGAGGGCGATACGGTGCGCATCGGCTCGATCGAGCTCGAGTACGTCGAGGGGTTCTCCTGATGCCCGAGCAGGCACCGTCAGGCCACACCGG
The DNA here is from genome assembly GCA_046598115.1 of Acidimicrobiia bacterium. Lineage (GTDB taxonomy): Bacteria > Actinomycetota > Acidimicrobiia > IMCC26256 > PALSA-555 > DASUAO01. The sequence goes on from JBKJJI010000238.1 coordinate 3,353, forward strand.
TCCGGGTCAAGTCGTCGTCGTGAAGATCGGGACCTCGTCGATCACCGCCGACTCCGGCGAGCTCGACGACGCCGCGGTCGTGAAGCTGTGCGCAGAGGTCGCGACCGCGCGGTCCGACGGGCACGAGGTCGTGGTGGTCGTCTCGGGCGCGATCGCCGCCGGGCTCCCGGCCCTGGGTCTGCACGAGCGTCCCGATGACATCGGCACGTTGCAGGCGATCGCGGCAGTCGGCCAGCCCCGGCTCATGGAGCGCATCGGTGCGATTCTGCGCGGCCACGGCCTCGTCGCGGGGCAGGTGCTGCTCACCCCGCACGACTTCGGTCACCGGTCGCAGTACCTGCATGCACGCGCGACGCTGCGCCGGTTGCTCGACCTCGGGGTGGTCCCGGTCGTGAACGAGAACGACACGGTCGCCGACGACGAGATCCGCTTCGGCGACAACGACCGGCTGGCCGCGCTCGTCTCGCACCTCGTGTCGGCCGACGTGCTCGTGCTGCTGACCGATACGCCGGGGATGTTCACCGCCGATCCGCGCCTCGACGCCGAAGCATCCCTGATCGACGAGATCGTGGAGGTCGACGCTGCACTCGAGGGCCTCGCCGGTGGCACGGGGACGCAGCGGGGGAGCGGCGGGATGGCGAGCAAGCTCGCGGCCGCGAAGATCGCCGCGTGGTCGGGCGTCCGGGTCGTGATCGCAGCGGCCGCAGCCGACGGGGTCGTGCGCGATGCGGTGGCCGGTCGTCCGGTCGGGACCTCGGTGCGGGCCCGACCGACCCGGTTGCCGAGCCGCAAGCTCTGGATCGCGTTCGCGCTGGGGTCGGCGGGGCGGGTCGTGGTCGACGCCGGCGCCCGCCGGGCGCTCACTGCCGACGGCCGGTCGCTCCTCCCTGCCGGAGTCCGGTCCGTGGAGGGCGAGTTCGGGGCCGACGACGCCGTCGAGGTGGTGACCGACGATGGGGTGGCGTTCGCGAAGGGTCTCGTTCGCTACTCGGCCACGGCGCTGCGGGCTGTCGCGGGGGCCCGGACGGCCGACCTCCCCGAGGGAGCCCCGCACGAGGTGATCCACCGGGACGATCTGGTCGTCCTGCCCTAGGCCTCCTGGCGCATCGGCGTCTTGCGCCGGGCCGTGACGCAGGACACACTTTTACGACGGCGACGTCGGTCGACGGGGGGAGGGTCATCCGGTTTCGGGGGCCCGACACGACCGACTCGTCACGGGTGGTGCGGGGTGCGCGCCGGCGGCTCGTCCGCAACGGCGCCATCCCGCCCCACCCGGGTTCGCCCTCCCGAGCCCGGGACCCGCTCGGACCCTGTTCCCGGAACCTCGGAAGGCCCCGATGTCCGCGTCCCCGGACCGGGGCGCCGCCCTGCCCGATGTCGGCGCCGACGCCTTCTTCGCCCTCGACTTGCGGGTCGGGCGCGCGCGGTGGAACCTTTCCCGGAGGCTCGTGCCCCCGCCTGGAAGCTCACGGTCGACTTCGGCCCCGACCTCGGCGAGCGGCGCACGAGCGCACAGATCACCAACTACTCGGCCGACAGGCTCGTGGGACGCCTCGTGATCGGCGCGGTCAACCTCGGCCCGAAGCGCATCGCCGGGTTCACGAGCGAGTTCCTCGTGCTCGGCTCGATCGCGTCCGACGGGACCGTCCTGTTGCTCGACCCGGACCCCAGGGCCGAGCCGGGCGCGCCGATCGCGTGACGAATCGGCCCGGAGTCCCGCGAAAGGGTCCGGGTACACTCGCCGTCATGTCGAGCGCCGTGGACGATCTGGGGCGGCGCGCCCGTGCTGCCTCCCGGCTGCTCGCCGTTGCATCGACTGCCGCCAAGGACGACGCGCTCCGACGGGCGGCCGACCTGCTCGTCGACCGGGCATCCGAGATCCTCGAGGCGAACGCGGTCGACGTCGAAGCCGCCGCTGCCGGTGGGATGGAAGCCGGCCCGCTCGACCGGCTCCGGCTCACGGAGGCCCGCATCGAGGGCATGGCCGACGGCCTGCGTCAGGTCGCGAGCCTGCCCGACCCGGTCGGCGAGGTGCTCGACGGCACTCGTCGCCCGAATGGCATCGAGATCCAGCGCACCCGGGTGCCGCTCGGTGTCGTCGCCGTCATCTACGAGAACCGACCGAACGTCACCAGCGACGCCGCCGGGATCTGCCTGAAAGCCGGCAACGCGGCGCTGCTCCGGGGGTCGTCCACGGCGCTCAGGTCGAACCAGGCGGTGGCCGCGGTCCTGCGCGAGGGCATCGAGAAGGCGGGGCTCCCGGCCGACGCCGTGATCCTCGTCGAGGACACCGCCCACGAGACTGCCGTCGAGGTGATGCAGCTCACCGAGTACGTCGACTGCCTGATCCCGCGCGGTGGCCCGTCGCTCATCAAGAGCATCCTCGACAACGCGTCGGTGCCGGTCATCATCGACGGCGACGGCAACTGTCATGTCTACGTCGACGCAGATGCCGATCTCTCCATGGCCGAGGAGATCGTCGTCAACTCGAAGACGAACCGCCCGGGCGTGTGCAACGCCGCGGAGTCGCTCCTGGTCCACGAATCGGTCGCGGACGCGTTCCTCGCGCGCATCGTCCCGGCGCTCGAGTCGGCCGGCGTGGAGTTGCTCGGCAACGACGACGCCCGGTCCCGCGCGCCGATGGGGGCAGCAACCGACGACGACTTCGCGCAGGAGTTCCTCGCGTTGAAGATGACCGTTGCCGTCGTCGCCTCGCTCGACGACGCGGTCGCCCACATCACCCGCTTCGGGTCGGGCCACACCGAGGCGATCGTCACCAAGAATCTCGAGACGGCCCGCCGATTCACCCGTGAGGTCGACGCCGCGGTGGTGACGGTCAACGCCTCCACCCGCTTCACCGACGGCGAGCGCTTCGGGTTCGGCGCCGAGATCGGGATCTCCACGCAGAAGCTCCACGCGCGCGGGCCGATGGGCCTGCGCGAGCTCACCACCTACAAGTACGTCGTGTGGGGCGACGGCCAAATCGTGTAGGCAGATCGTCCAGGCAGATCGTCCAGCCCCGCTCCTCCGCATCCCCCGTTCGGAAAGGCACCTCGTGGCAGATCGGTTCGAGTCGGTCGACAGCGTCGTCGACCGTCTGCGCAGCGTCGACTACCTCGTCGACGCCAACATCGCGGGGGTCGTCTACCTCGCCGACAAGCTCGAGAAGCCGGTCCTCGTGGAGGGCCCGGCCGGGGTCGGCAAGACCGAGCTTGCGAAGGCGATCGCGCTCGTCACGGGCTCGCGCCTCATCCGCCTCCAGTGCTACGAGGGGCTCGACGAGGCAAAGGCGCTCTACGAGTGGAACTACAAGAAGCAGCTCCTACGCATCCAGTCCGACCGCGACCACGAGACGACGTGGTCCGACACCGAGACCGACATCTTCTCGGAGGCGTTCCTGCTCACGCGGCCGCTGCTGGAGGCGATTCGCTCCGAGGAGCCCATCGTCCTCCTCATCGACGAGGTGGACCGGGTCGAGATCGAGACCGAGGCGCTGCTGCTCGAGGTCCTGTCCGACTTCCAGGTGTCGATCCCCGAGCTCGGCACGATCAAGGGCACGCAGCGCCCGATCGTGATCCTCACGTCGAACAACACCCGTGAGCTCTCTGAGGCACTCAAGCGTCGCTGCTTGTACCTCCACGTCGACTACCCGGACCTCGACCGCGAGAAGGACATCGTGCGGGTGCGGGTCCCCGAGATCGACGAGGAGCTCGCCGACCAGGTGGCGCGGGTCGTGCGCTCGATCCGGGAGATGGATCTCAAGAAAGCACCGTCGATCTCGGAGACGATCGACTGGGCCCGGACGCTCCTCTACCTGGGTCGCACCGAGATCTCGCCCGAGGTGATCACCGACACGTTGCACGTGCTGCTGAAGTACCAGTCCGACATCGTGAAGGCGAAGAAGGAGCTCAATCCCCCCGAGGGACCGCTCAAGGGAGTGGTTCCGAAGAGCAGCACCTGATGCTCGACGTCCTCCAGGGCTTCGTGCACGAGCTGCGGGCCGCCGGTCTGCCGGTCTCGATGACGGAGAACCTCGACGCGATGCGCGCCGTAGAGCACGTCGACATCGCGGATCGCGAGGTGTTCCGGGCCGTGCTCGGGGCGACGCTCGTGAAGCACCACCACCACTGGAAGGCGTTCGAGACCGTCTTCGACGTGTACTTCTCGCTCTACTCGCCGGGTGTCGACGGTGAGGCCGGCGACGACGAGCTGTCGAAGGAGTGGGACGCGATGCTCGCCGACGCGGCGGGCGCAGGTGCCGGCGGTGAGATGAGTCGCGAAGAGCTCGCCCAGATGCTCCTCGACGCGCTGATGGCGATGGATCCTGACGCGCTCCGAGCCCTCGCCGCGAACGCCGTCACGAAGTTCGCAGGGATGGAGCCGGGGCGTCCGGTGGGCGGCACGTACTACCTGTACCGCACCCTGCGACAGCTCGACCTCGACGACCTCGGTGCCCGCATGATGGGGCGGGCCCGCGAGCAGGGGATCGTGAACGACGACCCGCTCTCCGAACGCCTCCAGAAGGAGGAGTTCGACGCCCGGCTGAAGACGCTGCGCGAACTGGTGGAGGCAGAGATCCGTCGTCGGCTCGTCGCCGACCGCGGCGTCGAGGCGATGGCCCGAACGCTGCGCAAGCCGCTGCCCGAAGACGTCGACTTCATGCACGCCTCGCGCGACGAGATGATCGCCCTCCAGAAGGCGATCTACCCCCTCACGCGTACGCTCGCGGCGCGCCTGGCGCAGCGCCGCCGCCGGCGCAACCGCGGCCACCTCGACTTCCGCAAGACGGTGCGGGCATCGCTCTCGTACGGCGGGGTGCCGGCGGAGCCGAAGTTCCGGAACCCGCACCCGTCGAAGCCCGAGATCATGGTTGTTGCCGACATCTCGGGCTCAGTGGCGAGCTTCGCCCGGTTCACCCTGCAGTTCGTCTACGCGATGGCGAGCCAGTTCTCGAAGGTGCGGTCGTGGGTGTTCATCGACGGGATCGACGAGGTCACGCGCTACTTCTCCGAGTCCGACGACGTGCTCGAAGCCGTGCACCGGGTGAACACCGAGGCCGACGTCGTGTGGGTCGACGGCCACAGCGACTACGGCCACGCGCTCGAGGTCTTCCACGATCGGCACCTCAACGAGGTGACGCCGAAGTCGTCGATCATCCTGCTCGGCGACGCGCGCAACAACTACCACGCGCCCCAGGCGTGGGTGCTCGACGCGCTTCGCAAGCGCGGCAAGCACGTCTATTGGCTCAACCCCGAGCCCCGCGGCTACTGGGACACCGGCGATTCCGTCATCTCCGAGTACGCGGCGTACTGCGACGGCATCTTCGAGTGCCGCAACCTTCGCCAGCTCGAGCGCTTCGTCACCACCATCGCCGAAGGCTGACCCCACCCCGACCGGTTTTCGTGACGTGTTCGGCCCTCATGAGGGCGCGATCCGTCACGAGAACGGGCGAAAGGGCGCGATACGTCACGGGAACGGGTGGACCCGCGACCGACGTAGCATCGCCAGCGTGCAGTGCGGGGCGTGTGGGCAGGATGTGCGCGCGGGTGCGCGCTTCTGCGACGGGTGCGGCGCGAGCCTCGAGTCGATCGAAGCCGCCGATCCTGGCGACGCGACCGAGACCGCACCGGAGATGTTGGGGGGCGGTCGCTATCGCGTCCAGCACCTGCTCGGTGAGGGGACGCGCAAGCGTGTGTACCTCGCGCACGACGAGCGCCTCGGTCGGGACGTCGCCGTCGCGGTGATCAAGACTGAAGGGCTCGACGCCGCGGGGCGGCATCGGATCGACCGCGAGGCCAGGGCGATGGCGCGCCTCGGCGACCATCCGAACATCGTGACGGTCTTCGATGTCGTGGAGGAGCAAGGCGATCCGCAGATCGTGGCCCAGTACATGGATGGTGGAACGCTCTCCGAGCATCTGGCCTCGCAGGAGTCGGGTCGGCTCCCGATCCCCGAGGTGCTGCGCTTCGGAGAGGAGCTCGCGCTGGCGCTCGACCATGCGCACGGGCTCGACATCGTCCACCGCGACGTCAAGCCGGCCAACATCTGGTTGGCGGGAAACGGCACCGCGAAGCTCGGGGACTTCGGGCTCGCCGCGATGAGCGAGCAGTCGCGTCTCACGAGCGAGGGGATGGTGGTCGGCACGGTGGCGTACCTCGCGCCCGAGCAGGCGGTCGGTCGCTCGCCGGAGCCGGCCGCCGACCTCTATGCGCTGGGAGCGGTGCTCTACGAGCTCACCACCGGCCGTCCCCCGTTCCTCGGCGACGATGCCGTCGCCGTCATCTCCCAGCACCTCAACACCGCCCCGGTCGCGACCACGTGGCACAACCCGGAAGCCCCGACAAGCCTCGACGGGCTCATCATGCGGTTGTTGGCCAAGGACCCCGCGCAGCGCCCGGCAAGCGCGTCGGATGTCGTCGCCGAGCTCCGGCGCCTGCGTGAGACATCGCTCGAACCAGTGGCCGCGGCGGAGATCGCGCCGACCATCGGAACCCTCGCGGCGGGGGACTGGCGGCGCTTCGTCGGGCGCAGCGAGGAGATCGCGGCGATCCGCAGCGCGTGCGACGAGGCGCTCGCGAGCCGCAGCCGCCTCGTGATGGTGGTGGGGGAGCCGGGGATCGGCAAGACCCGGCTCGTGGAGGAGCTCGCGTCCTACGCCGCGGTGCGGGGCGCGCAGGTGTGCTGGGGGCACTCGTACGAGGGCGAGGTCGGGGTCGCGTACCTGCCCTTCGTCGAGGCGTTCCGGGCCTACGTTCGCAACCGCTCCGACGAGCAGCTCTCCTCCGAGCTCGCGACGGGCGGGGCCGAAGTCGCGACCCTCGTCTCCGAGCTCCGCCAGCGCTTCCCGGACCTTCCGCCCAGCCCGCCGCTCGAGGGCGACGCCGAACGGATGCGCCTCTTCGACGGTGTCGCGACCTTCCTCGCGCACGCCTCGCGAGCGGACCCGATCGTGCTGGTGCTCGACGACCTCCACTGGGCCGACAAGCCTTCGCTGCTGCTGCTGCAGTACCTCGCTCGGAACCTGCGCTCCGACCGAGTGATGATCGTCGGGACGTACCGCGATGTCGATCTCGACCGGCAGCATCCACTCGCCGACGCGATCGCTGCGTTGCGCCGGGAGCGGCTCTACGAGCGGATCCTCCTTCGAGGGATGTCGCGCGACGACGTGAAAGCGCTCATCGAGGCGATCGGCGAGCAGGCGACCCCCGACGAGTTCGCCGACACGATCTTCCGAGCCACCGAGGGCAACCCGTTCTTCGTGGCCGAGGTGCTCCGTCACCTCAACGAGTCGGGCGCGCTCAAGCTCGTCGACGGCCGCTGGGTCGGGACGCCGGAGTCGATCGCCGAGAACCTCCCGGAAGGTGTGCGCGAGGTGATCGGGCGTCGGCTGAGCAGGTTGTCGGAGGACGCCAACAAGATGCTCACCGTCGCCGCTGCCATGCCGGGCGGGTTCGTGCCCGAGCTCGTCGCCACGGTGACCGGCGACGGCGACGACACGACGCTCGACCTGCTCGACGAGGCGCTGCGCGCCCAGATCGTGCACGAACGGCCTCGGTCGCCCGGGGCGTACGAGTTCACCCACGCGCTGATCCGCCAGACCCTCTACGCCGAGCTGAGCACGCCGCGCCGGGTGCGCCTGCACCGCCAGATCGGTGAAGCGCTCGAGGCGGCTGCGGGCGCGCAGTCCGATGCATCGCTCCCCGAGCTCGCCTACCACTGGTTCCAGGCCGCGCCCGGCGGCGACATCGAGAAGGCCGTCGACTACTCGGCCCGAGCCGGTGACCGTGCCCGTGACCAGGCGGCGCACGAAGAGGCGGTCCGGTACTTCGACCAGGCGCTCCAGGCGCTCGAGCTCGACGACCAGGCCGACCAGCAGCGGCGAGCAGAGCTCATGCTCGCCCACGGAGCGGCGCTTCGAGACGCGGGGGAGACCGAGCGCGCCGACCGGGTTCTCGTCGCCGCCGCCGAGATCGCACGCGAGCACCGCTCGGTCGACCTGCTCGCTCGAGTCGCGCTCGCACACAGCGCGATCGGGATGGTGGGAACCCGACAGACCAAGCGCATCGCACTGCTCGAGGAGGCCATCGACGCGATCGGCGAGTCGGACCTCGCGCTCCGGGCGCGCTTGGGCGCGCTCCTCGCGGGCTTCGTGCTGTTCTTCGACGCCGACCGACACCGGGCGGCCGCGGAGGCGGCGCTCGACGCCGGGCGTCGGTCGGGGGATCCCGCGGCCGAAGGCCGCGCCCT
>JBKJJI010000397.1:0-3093 GCA_046598115.1 Acidimicrobiia bacterium
CTCGGGATGAGCAACCTCGAGGAGGTCGATCCCGCCGACGAGCCGCGCGCCTACCGCAACGGCTCGTACAAGCACCGGTTGATCGTCGTGATGGCCGGCGTGACGGTGAACGCGATCCTCGCGTTCTTCCTGTTCTACATCGTGATCGCGGGCCAGGGTCGCGTCGCCGAAGGTCCGAGCACGACGATCGCCCAGATCACGAAGGGTTCGGCCGCCGCCGCCGCCGGCCTGCGCGACGGCGACACGATCCGCGCCATCGACGGTCGACAGATCGCCGACTGGGAGCAGCTCAAGCGGGCGATCCAGTCGCGCGGCGGCGAGACGGCGACGTTCACGGTGGAGCGCAAAGGCTCGGTGCTCGCCGTCGAGGCCACGCCGCGGACGCGCGAGGGCGAGGGCTTCCTCGGGGTCGCGCCCACGACGTTGTTCCGCGATATCGGCGTCTTCGCTGCGGTGCCCGAGACGTTCCGGGCGATGGGCGACATCACCGTCGGCACGGCCGAGGGCCTCGGCCGGCTGTTCTCACCGTCCGGCGTTGCCGAGTACTCCAAGAACTTCACGGGCAGCGCGCCGGAGGCGGGCACACCCGAGGCCGACGCTCGTCCCCGCTCGCTCGTCGGCATCGTCGACGAGGGCAGCAGCATCATCGATGGCAACGTCTGGGCGTTGCTCTGGTTGCTCGGCGGGATCAGCCTGATCCTCGCCCTCTTCAACACGCTGCCGCTGCTGCCGTTCGACGGCGGCCACGCGGCGGTCGTGATCTACGAGTGGGCTGCCTCGAAGATCATGCGGCGCGAGGTGCGGGTCGACTACCGCAGGCTCGTCCCGATGATCGCGGTCGTGCTCATCGTGTTCCTCACGCTCGGGCTGAGTGCGATGTTCCTCGACATCCGTCAAGCCGTCGGCAATTAGGCGCCAGGCCGTCGGGAACTAACTGCAACGCGGTCCCGTCCGCACCCTGCACCACATCTCCACACGGCCGGGTGAAGGATCGGAGAGCGCCGACCGTAGGCTGGTGGCGATGTCTTCACCCACCTCCGACGTCCCCGCGTTCGCGCGTCGGAAGACCCGCCAGCTCATGGTGGGCAAGGTCGCCGTGGGCGGCGACGCACCGGTCTCGGTGCAGTCGATGACCACCACGAAGACGGCCGATGTCGACGGGACGCTCGCCCAGATCTATGCGCTCGCTGCCGCGGGCTGCGACATCGTCCGGTGCACCTGCAACGAAGAGGAGGCTGCCGAAGGGCTGGCGCAGATCGTGCCCCGGTCGCCGGTGCCGATCGTCGCCGACATCCACTTCCAGTACAAGCTCGCGCTCGCGGCGATGGAGGCCGGTGTGCACGCGCTCCGGCTGAACCCGGGCAACATCCGCAAGCCCGAGCACATCAAGGCCGTCGCCGCCGAGGCGCGCGATCGGGGCCTGCCGATCCGCATCGGCGTGAACGCCGGGTCGCTCGACCCCGAGATCGCCGAGCGCCACGGGGGAGCGACGCCCGAGGCGCTCGTGGAGTCGGCGGTGCGCGAGCTCGCGTACTTTCGCGAGGTCGACTTCGAGGACGTGAAGATCTCGGTGAAAGCCTCGAACGTCAAGCTGATGATCGCCGCCTACCGGCTGCTCTCGGAGACGGTCGACCACCCGCTGCACCTCGGCGTCACCGAGGCTGGGCCGCCGCCCGCGGGTCTGGTGAAGTCGACGGCGGGGATCGCGACGCTCCTCGCCGAGGGGATCGGCGACACGATCCGCTACTCGCTCACGGCCGACCCGGTCGAGGAAGCCCGCGCCGGGCGCGTCCTGCTCGAGTCGCTCGGGCTGCGCGAACGCAAGGGCCTCGACCTCATCGCGTGTCCGAGCTGCGGTCGCGCCGAGGTCGACGTGATCCGGGTGGCGAGCGACGCCCAGGCTGCGCTCGAAGACCTGAAGATCCCGCTCCAGGTCGCGGTGATGGGTTGTGTGGTGAACGGTCCGGGCGAGGCGCGCGAAGCCGACCTCGGGATCGCGGCGGGGCGGGGGCGGGGTCACCTGTTCGTGAAGGGCAAGGTCGTCCGGGTCGTCCCGGAGGCCGAGATGGTCGACGCCCTGGTCGAGGCGGCGAAGCGGATCATGGACGAAGGCATCGACGCGGTGCTCGCGGATGCCGACGAGGACGCCGAGCGCATCGCGGCCGAGACCCGCGACGAGCTCATCCAGATCCAGGGCACCGACGCCAACCACGACGCCGAGAAGATCGCGAAGATCCGCGAGGTCGCCGACTCCTGAGGCACCTGTTCCCTGGTGGACCGAGGCGGGCCGGCCCGTCGGGCCCGCCCGTCAGTGCGGCTTGCGGGCCTCGGAGTCGTCGGCCAGTGCGAGGACGGCGTCCGGGAGCCGCCCGCTCGCTAGGTCCTCGAGGGTCACGGCTTCGAGCACCGAGCGCAGGCTCGCTCGCAGCGCGATCCAGACCTCGGCCAGGCCCGCGGCCGCGCCAGTGAATTCCAGCGCCTCGGGTCGGACGCCCTGCACCGCGGCGAGCGGGCCTTCGACCGCGCGGATGATCGACGCAAGGTCGATGTCGGCTGCAGGGCGCGCGAGCAGATAACCGCCCTCCGCACCCCGCTGGGCGCGGACGATTCCGGCATGCCGGAGCTCGCGCAGGATGTTCTCGAGGAACCGCAGCGGGATCTGCTGGGCGGCCGCCAGGTCCTCGCCCTTGGTCGGCGTGTCCGGCGGAGCAGCGGCGAGCTCGGCCGCGGCCCGGAGCGCATAGTCGACCTTGGCGGTGATCCTCATCGCTATACTCTACTAACTCGATCGACAAACTCGAATAAGGCACAGGTGGGTGGAATGGATCTCCTCGTCGTCGCACTCGCCGGCTTCGTGGCGTCCATGGTCGACGGCGCCCTCGGCATGGGCTTCGGCCCCACGTCGTCCAGCATCCTGCTGAGCAACGGCTTCGCGCCCGTCTCCGTCTCGGCGATGGTCAACATCGCCAAGGTCTCCACCGGCCTCGCGGCCGCGGTCTCGCACTGGCGTTTCAACAACATCGACCGTCGCCTCGTGGTGCAGCTCGCAGTTCCGGGGTGCCTGGGTGCGCTGATCGGCGTGACGGTGCTCAC
>JBKJJI010000109.1:0-9301 GCA_046598115.1 Acidimicrobiia bacterium
GCGATGCCGGGCGAGCCGAGGGCTGCGGCGAGCCCCCGGTGCCGGTACTTGGCCGACATCTCCTCGAGTGAGAACGGGACCATCGTCCCCGGCTCGATCCACGGACCTTCCTCGACCACGAGCACGTCGCGACCCGCGGCTGCGAGCGTGTGGGCGCTGACCGCACCGCCGGCACCCGAGCCGATGACGAGGACCTCGGTCGAGATCCGTCTCATGGGCGCTCGCTCGATGCGGTGGTCCCGGGCTCGAGCTCGTGCTCGGCGAACAGCACCAGCGACTCGAACATCCGCACGTACTGGCGGATCGGATCGAGCGGGTTCACGCGCCAGCGTGCGAGCTCGCGCTCCAGACCCGGACCGGTGCCACGGCCCCGCAGCCGTGCCCACGATCCCAGCACCACCGACTCGGCCGCGACGCCGAAGCGCAGGTACTCGGGCATCGCGCGCAACGACTCGTCGACGTAGTGGGCGATGGCGTCGCGTCGGACCGAGTCGAGATCGTGGTTCATCAACCCCGCGACGACTGCGCGTTCGAACCGGAGCACGCGCTCCAGCGTAGTGTCGGCACCGTGGATGCACCGCGGGGCCCGGTTGCTCGCATTCCTGCGCCGCAGACCGTGGTCGTCACCGGCGCGGCAGGCTGGCTCGGTCAGAACCTCGTGCGCGCGCTGGCACCGACGCGAGCGCACGTCCGCTGTCTCGTCGGGAACGCCACCGACGCGGCGACGCTCGAGGTCGTCGGCCAGAACGTGGCCGTGGTAGTCGGCGACGTCCGCGATCCCGAGGGTGTGGAGCGGTTGTTCGCCGACCTCGAGCCGGCAACCGTGGTGCACGCTGCCGGTGTCATCCACCCCAGCCGCGCGACCCGCGAGTTCTTCGATGTGAACGTCGGAGGGACCCAGCTCGTCCTCGACGGTGCGCGTCGAGCGGGGGCGACGCGCTTCCTGTTCATCTCTTCGAACTCGCCGTTCGGCGCGAACCCCACGCCTGCGGACCGGTTCGACGAGCGATCGCCGTTCCATCCCTACATGGGGTACGGCGCGTCGAAGCTCGAGGCGGAACAGCTCGTCGCCCGCAGCGACGAGCGGGGGGATCTCGCGACGGTCGTGCTCCGGCCGCCCTGGTTCTACGGGCCGTTCCAGCCGGCGCGCCAGACGCAGTGGTTCTCGGCCGTGCGTAAGGGCAGGTTCCCGCTCGTCGGTTCAGGCGCGAACCGGCGGTCGATGGTCTACACGGGCAACCTCGTCGACGGCATCCTCGCGGCCGAGACGGCTGAAGCGGCGGCCGGCAACGCCTACTGGATCGCCGACGCCGAGCCCTACGAGATGCGGTTCGTGCTCGACACCGTCCGGGACGCGCTCGAGGCCGAAGGCCTCCACGTCACGCGCCGGCAGCTGCGCCTGCCGCGAGCGGCCGGGGTCGTAGCGGAGCGACTCGATGGTCTGCTCCAGGGCCGGGGCCGGTACCTCCAGCCGCTCCACGTGCTCGGGGAGCTCAAGGACACGATCGCCTGCGACATCGGGAAGGCCAAGGCCGACCTGGGCTACGAGCCGACGACGACGCTCCTCGAGGGGATGCGCGCCAGCATCCGCTGGTGCCTCGAGCGGGGCGCCGACCTGTGAGCGACCGCACCCTGCTCATCACCGGCGGGAGTGGCTACTTCGGGACGACGCTCACCGGGCTCGCGCTCGCGCGTGGCAACCGTGTCCGGATCCTCGATCTCAACCCCCCGTCCACTGAGCTCGGCGCTGCGGATTCGCACCGACTCCAGTTCGTCCAGGGCGACATCCGCGACCGAGCGGTCGTCGCCGAGGCGTGTCGGGGCGTCGACGTCGTCCTTCACAACGTCGCCCAGGTACCGCTCGCCCGCGATCGCGAGCTCTTCCACTCGGTCAACGTCGGCGGGACGGCCAACGTGCTCGTCGAGGCACGTGCTGCCGGTGTCGCCAAGGTGGTGCACACCTCGTCGAGCGCGGTGTTCGGCATCCCCGAGACCAACCCGGTGACCGAGTCCACGACGCCCAAGCCGCTCGAGGCGTACGGGCGGGCGAAGCTCGAGGCGGAGGTGCTCTGTCGCGAGGCATCTGCGAGTGGTCTCGACGTCACCATCGTCAGGCCGCGCACGATCCTCGGGCACGGACGCCTCGGGATCATGGCGATCCTCTTCGAGTTCGTCGCCGATGGCGCGCCGGTCTACGTGCTCGGCTCGGGCGACAACCGGTACCAGTTCGTGCACGCATCGGATCTCGCCGACGCGTGCCTGCGGGCGTCGACCCGAACGGGGTCGGCCGTCTACAACATCGGTGCCACCGAGTTCGGCACGATGCGCGAGACGCTCGAAGCGCTGGTCGCGCACGCGGCCACCGGGTCGCGTGTCCGCTCCCTGCCGCTCGGCCCTGCCCGGCTCGCGATGCGCTCGCTGGGCGGCCTCGGGCTCGTGCCCTTCGCCCCCTACCACTGGATGCTCTACGGCGAGTCGCTGTCCTTCGACGTGTCGCTCGCGCGCGCCGAGCTGGACTGGGAGCCGGAGCACGCGAACGAGGACATGATCATCGAGTCCTACGAATGGTTCCTGCAGCACCGGGACACCGCCGGCGGATCGCACCACCAGTCGCCCGTGAAGCTCGGGCTGCTGCGAGCGCTGAAGCGGTTCGGGTAGCGCGTCAGATCGGGAGCCGACGGAACACCGCGCGCGGCACGTGACGGAGCACCGTCATCACCGGGCGCAACGTCGGCGGGACCCAGATGACCTCCGAGCCGCGGGCGAGGCCGCGCAGGATGGCGTCCGCGACGGCGTCGGCAGTCGTGGCGAGCGGTGCCGGTGGCAGCCCCTGCGTCATCCGCGTGTGGACGAACCCGGGCCGCACGATCATCACGCCCACGCCGGAGCCGACGAGGCTGTCACCGAGACCCTGGAAGAACGCGTCGAACCCCGCCTTCGACGAGCCGTACACGAAGTTGGACCGACGGGCGCGCTCGCCGGCGACCGACGAGAGGGCCACGATCGTGCCGTGCCCCTGCTCGCGGAGGTGGTTCGCGACCGGGACGGCCACCGAGACGGCGCCGAGGTAGTTCACCCGAGCGATGTCGGCCGCGACTCCACCGTCGGCCTCGGCCTCGGCCTGGTCGCCCAGCACCCCGAACGCGACGACGACGAGGTCGATGTCGCCGAAGCGCGCGAAGACGTCTTCGACGAACCCCTCGTGCGATGCAGTGTGCTCGGCGTCGAATGCCACGGCCTCGACGGTGGTCGCGCCGAGGGCCCGGAGCTCAGCCACGGTGTCGGCCGATGCCTCGGGGCGACGCACGCCGAGCACGACGGTCCTGGTCCGTTCGGCGACGAGTCGCCGGACGGTCGTGAGCGCGATCTCGGAAGCGCCACCTAGGACGAGCACGGACTGCACGGTGCCGAGCGCGTCCTTCACGGCGTCATCCGACGAGCCCGAGGCGTCGAGCGAGATCGGACTGGAGCACACCCGAGGGATCGATGCGAGCGCGCAGCTCGCGGAACGCGTCGAGGTCGGGGTACATCGTCCCCAGCAGCTCCGGGTCCAGCCGGGAGTCCTTGGCGAGATAGACGCGCCCCCCGGCCTCGACGACCAGGCGATCGAGCTCGTCGAGCAGCGGCCCGAGCCCCGCCGTGACCGCGGGAAGGTCGAGCGCGAGAGTCCAGCCCGGGCTCGGGAACGACAGTGGGCCGGGGTTTCCTTTCCCGAAGCGCTTCAGGACGGCGAGGAACGACGCGCACTGCGCGGCGGAGAGGCGCTCGAGCGTCGCGCGGACGGTCTCGGTCGCTTCGTCGGGCACGACGTACTGGTACTGGAGGAACCCGCGCCGTCCGTAGAGCCGGTTCCACCCGTGGATCGCGTCGAGCGGATGGAAGAACGCGCTGATCGACTCGACGTGGGCGACCCGGTGCTCGGGTGCCTTCCGGTACCACAGCTCGTTGAACGCGCGGATCGAGAACCGGTTGAGCAGGCCCTGCGGCACCCACGGCGGGGTCGTCATGAGCTCACGAGGGTGAAACCGCAGCGGATCGCGACGACGACGGTCCGACAGCGCCTCGACCGGCGCGTGGTCGCCGCGCGTGAGGACGCCACGACCGACTGACGCGCCACGCGCCAGGCAGTCGACCCAGGCGACCGAGTAACGGTACCGGTCGTCGCCCTCGGTCATCCGGGCCATGAGGTCGTCGAGGTCGGGCACGCGGTCGGCGTCGACCGCGAGGAACGATGTGGCGATCGGCAGCAGTCGGATCGTGGCCTCGGTGACGATCCCCGTGAGGCCCATCCCGCCCGACGTCCCCCAGAAGAGCTCGGAGTCGCTGTCGGGCGTGACGGTGAACGTGCCCTTCGGGGAGTGGAGGGTGAACGACTCCACATGGTTGGCGAAGCTGCCGTCGACATGGTGGTTCTTCCCGTGGATGTCGGCCGCGATCGCACCGCCCACGGTGACGTGACGGGTGCCCGGCGTCACCGGGACGAACCAGCCCATGGGGACGAGCAGACGCATGAGGTCGTCGAGGCTCATCCCCGCCTCGACCCGCACGATGCCTTCCTGGAGGTCGAGGGAGCGGATCCCTGCGAGCGTGGTCGCATCGACGACGGTGCCGCCAGCGTTCTGTGCCGCGTCGCCGTAGCTGCGTCCCAGGCCACGCGCCACGATGCCGCGTCGGCCGGCGTGCTCGATCAGCGCGTCGACCGCATCACCATCGCGTGGTGCGGCGACATCGGCGGCGGTCGGCGCGGTGCGGCCCCACCCGCTGAGGAGCTGGAGACCCGTGCGATGCCCTCGCGGCGCCATCTACGCGTGCACCCCGACGAGGAACGCGGCGAGCCAGAGCAGCCCGAGCAGCTGGAGGACCCGGTCCGAGAGGACGATCTCCTCCGGCGCACCGCCTCGGCCCTGCTCGATGACATGCGCGTAGCGCAGGATCGCGAGCACGAACGGCACGATCGAGAGGCGGAACCAGGTCTCGTCGCCCGTCGACGCAGCGTTCTCGAACGCCCAGAGTGCGTACCCCGTGACCATCACGCTCGCGGCGACGGAACGGACGAAGCCGAGGAACGAGGTCGAGTACTCCTCGAGAGTCGGGCGGTGGGCGGCCGAGTCGGCGCCCAGCTCGATGAGCTCGGCGTGCCGCTTGCCCGTGACCATGAACAACGAACCGGCGCCGACCACGATGAGGAACCAGTCCGAGATCAGCACGTCGGCGGCGACGCCACCGGCGATCGCGCGCAGCGCGAACCCGGCTGCCACCGCACCGAGGTCGACGACCGCCTCGTGCTTGAGCCAGATGCTGTAGGAGACGGTCAGCACCGCGTACCCGGCGATGACGAGCGCGAGCTCGCCGCCCGACACGGGGATCGAGATGGCGATCGCTGCGGCGATCAGCACCGCCGACATGACCTTCGCCAGGCCGACGCTGACGAGACCCGCCGCGACCGGCCGATCGCGCTTGCGGGGATGCTCCCGGTCGGCCTCGGCGTCGAGTGCGTCGTTGAGGAAGTAGGTGCCGCTGGCGGCGAGGCACAGCGCGGCGAACGCGATGAGCGTGCGGCCGAGGGGGCCGGACTCGGTGAGCACGCCTGCCGCGGCGGGTGCCGAGAACACGAGGACGTTCTTCACCCACTGCTTCGGCCGGGCCGTGCGCAGGAGGGCGAGCGCGAGCGATCTCGAGGGAGGAGGAGCGGTTGCGTCGGCGCGCTCGGCCGCGAGGGACATCGCATCCACAGTACCGGAGGCGTTTCGCGTGACGGCGCCGCGGCAGCGAACGACCGGGCGCCGCGAACGACGAGGAGGGCGAGCGCGAGCGGCTCGGTCGTAGACTCGGCGCTGATGTCGATGCCGCGCAAGGTGTACACGAGGACGGGCGACGACGGCTCGACCGCGCTGCTCTTCGGGGGGCGGGTCGCGAAGGACGCTCCCGGCCCCACGGCGTACGGCGTGGTCGACGAGGCCGTGTCGTCGCTGGGCACCGCACGAGCGCTCGCGTCGGATCCCGAGCTCGGCGACCTCCTGGTCCGGCTCCAGCGCGAGCTGTTCGTCGTCGGGGCCGAGCTCGCCACGGCACCCGAGAACCGGTCGAAGCTGGCGCCCGAGGTCAGCCTGGTCACGGCCGCGATGGTGACCGCGCTCGAGCCGGTGATCGACGACCTCACTGCGCGCTACGAGCCACCCCAGGAGTTCGTGCTGCCGGGGGAGAACCCGGTCGCCGCCGCGCTCGACGTCGCCCGGACGGTCGTGCGCCGCGCCGAACGCGAGGCCGTGGCCGCGGCGGGCGACGGCTGGCTCGACGGCAGCGAGGTCGTCGCCTACCTCAACCGCCTCGCAGATCTCGTCTACACGATGGCCCGGTGGCAGGAGGGCTCGTACCGCCCCGTCCGCGTCGACGCACCGGCCGAGGGGTAGACCCGACCCAACGTGCAGTCAGGAGTGCCCGTGTCCGTCACTTGCAGCATCTCGTCGCGCCCCGTCGCCGAGGTCGACGCCAACCTGGTCGTCGTCCCGGTCTTTGCCGAGCGCGTGCTCGGCCCCGGTGCCGATGCCGTCGCCGACGGGTTCGCCGGTGACCTCCCCGCGTTCCTCGAGGACGCGGGCTTCCACGGCAAGGTCGGAGAGGCGCTCGCGGTCCCCGTCGCCGGGATGCGTGCCACGACGGCGCTCCTGGTCGGGGTCGGCGACCCCGACGAGGTGACCCCCGCGGTGCTCCGCCGCGCGGCGGGTAGCGCGGCGCGGCGAGCCCGCACCGCGAAGACGGTCGCGACGACGCTCGCCGAGGCGCGCGCGAGCGGCGAGCGCCACGAGGATGCTGTGTCCGCCGTCGCCGAGGGGTTCGTGCTCGGGGCGTATCAGTTCCTCGCTCACAAGTCGAAGGGGAAGCCGACGGCGCTCCGCTCGGTCGCGATCGTCGGCGCCGGTGGTGCCGCCGCGACCAAGGCGATCCGGGAGGCGGCGGCGATCACCACGGCGGTCGCCTGGGCTCGCGACATGGTGAACGAGCCGTCCGGCACGAAGTCGCCCGCGGAGTTCGCGGCCGCCGCGCGCGCGTTCCTCGGCGGCAAGGGCGTCAAGGTCACCGTGCTCACCGAGCCCCAGCTGCGCGCCCAGAAGATGGGTGGCGTGCTCGGCGTCGGTCAGGGCTCTGCCCAGCCGCCCCGGTTCGTGAAGGTCATGTACGAGCCGGCCGGCTCGAAGGCCCGGGGCACGCTCGCGCTCGTCGGCAAGGGGGTCACGTTCGACACCGGCGGGATCTCGATCAAGCCGTCCGAGGGCATGGAGACCATGAAGACCGACATGGGTGGCGCCGCGGCGGTGCTCGCGACCATGGGTGCGCTCCAGGCGCTCGGCGTGAAGCACCGGGTGATCGCGTACGCGCCGATGGCCGAGAACATGCCGAGCGGCACCGCGATCCGTCCCGGCGACGTGCTCCGCATGCGCGACGGGCAGACGGTCGAGGTGCTCAACACCGACGCCGAAGGGCGTCTGATCCTCGCCGACGCGCTCTCGTGGGCGGTCGACGACAAGGTCGACGCGATCGTCGATCTCGCGACGCTGACCGGCTCGTGCGTCGTCGCGCTCGGCGAGAAGGTCGCGGGGTTGATGGGCAATGACGTCGCGTGGTCCGCGCAGGTGCGTGCGGCGGCCGATCGCGTCGGTGAGGCGGTCTGGCCGCTGCCGCTCCCCGACGACTACCGGGAGCTCCTCGACTCCGACGTCGCCGATCTGCGCAACATCTCCACCGGCCGCTACGGCGGCGCGCTCACCGCTGGGCTCTTCCTGGAGGCCTTCGTCGACGACCGCCCATGGGTGCACCTCGACATCGCGGGACCGGCGCGTGCGCCGGCCGACAGCGGCGAGATGACCGTGGGCGGCACGGGGTTCGGGGTGCGCACGCTGGTGGAGCTGGTGCGTTCGTTCGAGAAGCCGAGCCCGCGTCCCACCCCGAAATCTGGGGCGAAGTCGGCTGCGAAGCCGTCGAAGGCCGCCGGTGCGAAGCGCCCGGCGAAGAAGCGGACCCGATGAACCAGGGCGTGACGCGAGCGGTCTCCCGCGCGGCGGTCGCCGCGATGGTGGCCCTCGCGCTCACGCCCGTCGCGGCGGACGCGTCGACCGGGCGGCAGTCCTCCGGCGGCGCAGTCGAGATCGAGATCGGCGACAACTCCTTCGAGCATGGCGAAGGCCCGCACCGCGCGGCCGCGTCCGGCGACGGACGAGCCGAGCATCCGGATCAAGGTCGCGAAGATCGGCGTGCCGATGCGCTGACCGACCGAGGCGCGGCGGCCTGAGGCACAACGACTGGCGCCGACCTCAGGGGAGCACGACGACCGTCGAGCCGATCTCGGTGAAGTTCCAGATCTCGACGGCCTTGTCCTGCGCAACCCGCACGCACCCTCGCGACAGCGGCTGACCGAGCTGCTCGTCGGACTGGATCGGCGTGCCCGAGGGGCGCAGTGGGATGCCGTGGAAGCCGATGTCGGTGGTGTTCCCGTGCGCGAAGCCGACGAAGTAGGGGAGACGCAGGCTCCCCGAGCTACCGGGGTTGATCTTGCGGAAGACCTGGTAGGTGCCGGGGCGCGGCCAGCCGCGACGCCCGGAGACACGGAACGCGTCGAGGATCTCGCCGCGGTCGCCGACGATCCACGTCCGCTGGGTCGCGATCTCGTAGACGACCCGTCGCCCCGCACCGGACTCGGCGGGGAGCGACCAGTACTCGGGTGCCGACGCCACGTGGGGGACGGCGCACCCCGCCCCGAGGAGGGCGACGCAGACGAGGGCGGCGACGCGTGCGACCACGACGCCTGACGCTAGTGGCCCGTCGTGGTCCCGTCGGCGAGGACCGCGTGGGGCAGGCAGTGCTCGTCGTACTCGGCGATGGTGATCGGTCCGGCGTCGTCGCCGCAGGTGGGGCACGTGGGGTCGCGGCGGACCTTGAAGTTGCGGAACGACTGCTCGAGTGCGTCGTACGCGAGCAGGCGGCCGATCAGCGGGTCGCCGAGGCCGAGGAGCAGCTTGATCGCCTCGAGCGCCTGGATCGAGCCGACGATGCCGGGCAGCACGCCGAGCACGCCGGCCTCTGCGCAGCTCGGGGCGAGCTCGGGCGGCGGCGGCTCCGGGAGCATGCACCGGTAGCAGGGCCCCTCGTAGGGCTGGAACACGGTGACCTGGCCCTCGAAGCGGAAGATCGATCCGTGCACGACAGGTGTGCGCGTGAGCACCGACGCGTCGTTGAGGAGGTAGCGGGTGGGGAAGTTGTCGGTGCCGTCGACGACGACGTCGTAGCCCTCGAGCATCTCGAGCAC